>NZ_JVOR01000001.1:0-4699 GCF_001054715.1 Acinetobacter sp. 243_ASPC
ACTTAAAATTTATACAACATTCGTAACGTTATGACTTATAAAAAAGATGATGAAACAAAATCTTGTAATTCTTTTAATTTCAAGCCTTTCGCTTAGTGCATGTGCCAAATCAGATGCTACTCAAAAAACTTCTACACCAGTAACAAAACAAGACCTTTCTTCTGAACAAAAAAAGCAATTACAACAATTGCTTGAGAAAACAAAAAAAAATCTGATCTTTGTGAAAGGTGGAAGTTTTAAGATGGGTGACTTTGGTCCAGAACATAGTATTGATAAACTCCCATACGACAGTAATGGAGATAGCAAACCTCTTCACAAGGTCACTTTGGATGATTTTTATTTAAGTGCCACCAAAGCCACCTATGCCGATTTCGATATTTATACCGAAGTGACAGGACAGAAAGATGTAGGAGATTTTAATGAGCGTACGAAAAAATATCGCATTCCGTCTTCTGCAGCAGGGATCAACTGGCAACAAGCACGTAATTATTGCCAATGGCTTGGTACGCAACTTAATTTAAAGATGGATTTACCAACAGAAGCACAATGGGAATATGCAGCCCGTAACCGCGGACAATATATTCTATATCCGACAGATAATGGAAAAATTGATAATGGTCGTAATGTCTGGAGTTTCGACCAAAGACAACAAGCTCAAGAAAAACTTAAAGTTTACAAAGATATTTCACTATTACGTCAGTTTCCACCAACACCATTGGGTCTATACGATATGATTACAGATAATTATGAGTGGATGCTGGACTGGTATGATCCCGAATACTACAGCAAATCTCCAGAGAAAAATCCTCAAGGGCCTAAAATAGGAACTTTAAAAGTAGTACGAAGTTCTGCACCAGCAGATGGACAACCATTGCAAACATTTACTGGCAAAACTATTAGTAGACATGCAATGGATCCGATGGCAGATCCTGAATTAGTCAAAGAGTCTAAGAATCAAAAGTATTATTTTGATTTTAACTTAAATAATTCAGTTCGTTGCGCAGCCAATCCCTAATCATTAACTGTGTATCAGGTTATGCCTGATACACACTCGGATTTAAGTCATCCTGCTCAAATGGCGCTAATATCTCTAAATTTTGCGCCATCAGCGATCGCTCTTCAAAACCAACTGGCATCCCTTGTTGCAGCTCAAAATGTTTAAATTGTTTATCATCCTGATTTCTAACCAACATATAATTCCAAGATGTTCCAGTGACGGCTTTTGCACCCTTTCGATATTTTAAATAATCTTTGAGCCATGAATTAATATTTTCCCCTTCATAGTTAATCCCGCTATTGATACAACGAATGATATCTTCTGCATATTTACCGTCATCGCCATAATTTAAAAAACGAATTAAATCCCCTTCAACTTTACCAAATTGCGACGAGTTTAATTTTTTTGCTCTAGGATGAATATGCTGAATAGTATTTTGCCACTCTGCTGTCGTTACACAAGTTTTTAAAATATTGATCACCGCAGTTTTACGTGCAGGAAAAAACCGTACTTCACGCTCACTAAAGGAGACATAAATATCAAAAATTGGAGCTGTACGACTAGACCAATGTGTTACTGCATATAAAAGAATACCTTTCGTCTCCGGTGTCGCATAAATTAATTCCTCACGACCTTTGGCTGAATTAATATTATTAGCTATCTTTAAACGTTCTTGATCTCTGTCTAAACTATCAATCCACATTGTGAATTGATTAGCTATTTGCCTAATATTTTGTGTTAATGGATGATTATCACCAATACAATAAGCTAGCACTTGTGCCATCAATGAAAAGGTTTGAGCCTGAATATAAATAAGTGTTCTGAAGTTTGCTTGTAATAACTGTAATTTAATAAAACCTAAATAATTTAAAACATGTTCTGCACCTACTGTAAATTCTGCTATACCTTTAGCACCAATACCCCAACATAAATGTGCTGCAACCAAAATCTTAAAGCAACCAGAACGCTGGTCATAACCAATTTGAAATTGACCTTGAGCACCCGCTCCCAAACTAACACCACCACCACCAGCAACTGAAGCAATTGTAACGAACTCACCTTCACCACTTTTATCATTATTGGGCTTAAACCATTCTATACCTCCCTTGAGCTTTCCCTGCACTTGCACCCCAGCAAATGCATTAATTCCTGCATTAGCTTGATTTTTAGCATTTTCCTGATTTGCACTAATCATTTGCATGTTACCGCGTGCAGGTTCAAACTTAGGTCTTCTTTGGGGATCCATCATTTGTGAGATTGAACGTTGTGGATCACGAATCACTGCACTGAGCATCTGTACAGTCCCATTATGTGTAATATCGACAGATAAATTACCTGAAATTCCTAAATTGGCTCCACTGAATCCAGCCAGTTCAGCACCAATCAAGAAACGAATCGTACCCAAATCATAGTTTTCAAGTTCAATTTTCCACCCAGATTCACATGGATAAAACTTTCGCCACTCTTTTACACCTTCAAATAATGTCCATTTAGTCGATGCGTTTCCATCAAGCTTCATGGTGACGCCTTTAGAAGAGGCACTAATCATACCTTCACCACTCGATCCTGCTACCATTCGCATCCATTGCGCTTCGGTGCCCACATAAATATCTCTGCTATTTTTATATTCTTCTGCAATTTCACCACCTAAACCGCCAATCATATTGTAAACAGCTTTTTCTTCACTCCCTACACTCCCTTTTGCAGTCAATAACTGTTGACTGAGCTTTTCAAAACTACTTTGAATCTGTGCATGACGTTGAGGAGTATATTGAGTTGCATTCGGATCAATAATATCTGCTGTTGTTTGATCATTTCGACGCAGGCGCTTAAGCTCTTCGTATTGCGTAACTTTAAGATAACGTCTTCTCAAATTATAACTTGGAGCACTTTGATTTTTCTTCCCAGTACTTTCTACCACCCATACTTCTTTTAACTCACTTGATTGCTTGAATTCTCCATTAAGCTTTTCAATGGCTTTTTCTTGATTAATATTCAATCTGCTTTCAAGTTCTTTAATTTCATCTAATCTTCTATCTTGGATTGCTCGAGTCAGCTCAGCATTTGATTGATGCACTTTCTTCACGGCATCAGATAAAATCTTTGTCTGTCGATCAAACTCTGCATACACACTTGGTGGTAAAACAAGTACCTCATTCGTATGAGGACTAATCACAATAGGTGGTTTTTCTACGCCTTTTAAACTTAATTTATTCTCAGGATTAGGATTAGTTACACCTGTTGTCATTGGAAAAATAATAGAGTGAACAGTTTGTTTATCAACACATGTAATCGGCTCAAACCAGTCACTTTCTTTTTGTATATTGCCTAGTTGATATTTCACTTGCGTTTTCAAATGTGTTTCTGCAAGTTGTGTATAGCCTTTTTCATTCACTTTGGCTGGTTTCAAATTTATAATAGGCCTATCTTGACCTTGCCCTAATATTTGATAGTGAATAATCGGTATTCCATTTCCCTTACTATCAACGAATCGATACATTACATAAGTTTTAAACTTTAAGTACTTGGTTTTCTTAGTAAGAATGGTATTTTTTTCCTTATAAGTTTCATAAGACATCGCCTGATTATCTTCTAGTTTTTTCTTCAGATCTGACATCATTGCAGGCTTTATTTTAGAGGAATTTAAAAAACCTCCTGTTTTATCTTTAGTTACTGATGTACGCTGCCTCAAATTTTGCAGACTATTCTGCTGAAGTTCATATTGTTGTTGGGTAATAAACGCTGAATTTTGAGCCAGCTTAGGCTCATTAATTTCAATCACACTATCATCTTCTGCCAAAACAGGTTTAATTATTTTCCTTGGACTAAATATTGTTTCATGCCCCTCTACAAAAATATGTAGTTTTCCATTTTGGGTCAATCGAATGGGTTTTGTTCGTCCTTTCTCATTTGTGACATGAGTAAATGTTTCTTTTCCACCTGAAACAGGAAAAAATACAAGACTATATCTAACATTTGCTAATTCTTTATTTCGCTGATCATAAAAAATAATACTATATTCCAATACGTTATATTTATTCATGACGCCTTAACCTTTCGTAATCAACTTATACTTTGATGCATTTTTATCAGAAATATGAATTGAAATTTGCTCTGAACCTTCTGTTTGAAATGTTTGAGTTTTACCATATACATCGGTACGGCCTTCTTGATGAGTACCATCTGCTCTAAAAGCAATATACTCAATATTCTTGGCAGGATTGCCATCTAAATCTACAATTTCAAATGTCAAATAACATGGCTTATTCTCTGCAGCTTTTGAAACAGTAACTTTCTCCCCACCCTCAAATATATGCTGCCCCGCCTTCACCTCAAATTTTCCACCAGTAGTTGAAAAAACACCCGAATCATTTAGTTTAAGCTGCGAACCATTTACGGTTAAATTTATTTCTTTCCGGCTGGTGATATACACCGCCTCCTCCGTCGAAATAATCTGAATATCCTTCCGTGCAATTAAATCAGCCCCATCTCCTTGTGCCTGTAACTCGATCTTACCCTTTCCAGCATACAGGCGGGCGCCTTGCTGGGCTGCAAATAAACTGATCTTGTCACTGGCGTGTGCAATCAGACTTTTTTGCGTGCTAAAGTTCAGGCTGTCTCCTGCATGCTGGCTCAGTTGCCCGTCTGCACTCAGGTAGATGTCTTGATTACTGCTCATGGCGATGCTGCTAGGTGCACTTA
>NZ_JVOR01000023.1:0-2687 GCF_001054715.1 Acinetobacter sp. 243_ASPC
CAAGGTTGGGGTCGCGAGTTCGAGTCTCGTTTCCCGCTCCAGATTCTAAAAAGCCCTTATCGAAAGATAGGGGTTTTTTTATGTCGTTTATAACGATATGTAATTGTATGACTGTAAAGCAGACTCAAATCTAGAAAACGTTTAAAATTAATTACTCGATGGCTGTTTTAAAATAAAGAAGGGCCTAACAATATGACTAAAGTTAGGACCCTGTAGAATCAAATGTGAGGGTATTACTTCACAACAACAGAAATACCACCTGTGTTCACTGCACCCACTGCGGAAGTACTAATACCATTGATCCGGTTAACTAAGCCCGCGGTATTGACCGATGCATCAATTGAACCTGAGTTGTAGGCAATGTTTGCCGCACTGTAATTGCTGAGTGTTTCATCGAGTGTGTTTTCAAAGTTCGCTCCATAAGCAGAGTTAAATGCGCTACCGTAAGAACTACTATTTGAATGCCAACCCCAGCCCGAAGTTCCTGAAGCAGCACTAGCTGCAGCCATAGACCCTGCTACTGCACCAGAACTAGTAGCATTCAAACTGCCTTGTTCCAAATAAATATCGCCAGTATTGGCTGCACCTAAAGCAGATGTTTCAACCGCAATGGTATCTCCAACATTTCTGAGTGAGTTGAATGCTCCCAAAGTATTGACAGATGCATTTACATCACCTGTATTCACAGCGACATTAAATGCGGTACTGGTCGTGTTATCTGCATATCGAGCTAATGCATTGATGACACTTGTCGCACCTGAATTAACGCTGATCTGCATAGGGGATGCATTCGCCATAGCTGCGGTTGAAAGGAAGGCTGCGGCTAAGGCAATTTTTGTGATAGTCGTTTTCATAGTTGTATTCCTTTTTTGTTTTGAAGTACTCCTCGCTGAGTACTTCTTTTTTATAATGGTAGCGAGCCCATTTACTGCAAATTCTTTAGTCGCGCTGAATGCTCGACCAGTAGTTGTCTTCAAACCCAGGTACCGCATCGGTCAGGAGTTTTTCTTGTTCAGCATCACTGTTTTCTGAAACCACTTTCGCTGGTGGCGTAACCACTGGTTTCATGCTGATGTACTTGATCAGATCTTTCTTATTCAGTTCAGAATCGCCATCTGGATTACTAATCAAGTTCGATTCTTTTTCCTTCATGGGCTGTATATCTTTATTGGGTACATTGGCCGGTTTATTTTTTTCAGTCGACGGATTTGTTTTGGTCAGTGAGGATTCTGTCACGCCACTGGTCACTGGTGTTTTTTGCTGCTGTGTCTCTTTATATTTGTAGAGTGCCACCGAACTCTGGGTGAGACTTAAACGCCCAAATTCGGGTGGAATGGTGTTACGACAGCCTTCAAATGTGGATGGCGGCACGACCTGACTAAGCAGCTCAAACGTGGCTAGATTGAGCATTTGACGCAGTGCAAAATTGGTTGCTTCACGTTCACCTTTACCAATTTGAATGTTTAAAAGTGTTCGTCCTGCAAAACGACCCGCGCTAATCCCGTAATCTTGCGCGACGATTTGTTTTTGCAAAGATACATTCCCCACCACTTTACTGGTACGTGCATCGGTTAAGGACAAATCAAGACCAACGATAATCCGGGTCTGACTGTAATTTGGCCCTACTCCACCAATTTGCATATCAAAACCACCACCTGGGATAAAATCCAAACTATTAATACTGCCTGTCACATAGTAATTAGAAGCTTGAATCATACGCGGATCACGAATCCCCCATTTGGCTTCACTTTCAATAATGCGTGGGTCACGTCGGTTGAGTAAACTCACACCCGCACGGAACAAGGCCGACTGCACCATATCTCCTGCACCTTGAGTGACCAATTTACCTGTGCCACCGTCAGTCACGACATCCTTACCTGTCTGATCTAAAATGGCACCTACAGAAAAATTGACGTCATTGCGTATTTGACCTTTTAAACACGACAATGCCATGTCAAAAGGAGTAAAAATGTCTGTAATTGCTGGCCCTTGAACGAGGCTTACAGGTTCTTTATTTGAAACCGCTAAGCCAGTACAACCGCTCAGGAAAGCGCTGAAAAATATCGTGGTACCCACCGAAGATATTTTGATTTTATTGGAAGTAAGATTCAGCATAGTGGTACGTCCGAGTGAGTGCTTAAATTAGGGCAATTCTGATTTTGTTGTTGTGTACTCGAATTGATTGACCCTTCATTAAAGGCAGAGGTTGAAAGTTTTATACCACTGTTATTTGAACCATTAATTGTGAGTGAGTTCGTCGAGGTATCGAGTGCTCCAATCGACGTTGAACTGGTATTGTTTTGCGTTTCAATATTATTGGTGGTATTTACATTGTTGGTGGTATTTAACGTTGTTTTTCCCAAGCCAGAATAATAATCAGAATCCATAAGCTCAATTAAATTGGCTTGATAAAGGTTTTCACTAGATCGTGTGCTTGATGCTTTCCAGCGGTAGCTCCAGTCATCGGTAGCATGTGTATTTCCTAAAAAACACAAACATATTAAAGCGACATTGATTGCTGATAGTTTCATAATCTTTACCGTCCTTTTTTATCTAGATCTTTTTCTAATTAGCTTCCTTCCACAGTTAATAATTCTAGAAAATAATTTTTATAAATACAAAACAAATAAAATAAAGCAACCTAAAAACACAATTTACCCTCAATCTATTTAAAGCATATATTATTG
>NZ_JVOR01000024.1:0-7793 GCF_001054715.1 Acinetobacter sp. 243_ASPC
CGGTTTTCAAGACCGGTGCATTAAACCGCTCTGCCACGCTTCCATGTGCGTAAGAATACAAAGACCGTTTATTTTATTCAAGAAAAATTTTAACGCTTTGCACTCGTTTGCATATTGTTTCATCAAAATTACAGTTCTGCGGCCAATTCTGCGCCTTCTCGGATGGCACGCTTAGCATCTAGCTCAGCAGCAAGCTTCGCTCCACCAATAATATGATAGCGTGCCAGTGTCGATTCCTGTGCTAAAGGCATTAAATCTTTTACTGACTCTTGTCCAGCACAAACCACAACCGTATCTACACGAAGTAGCTGATCATGACCATTTACTTCCACCCACAAGCCTTCATTAGTTACAGCTTTGTACTGCACACCACGCATCATTCGCACCGCATGTTTTTTCAGTTGTGCGCGATGCACCCAGCCTGATGTTTTTCCTAAACCAATTCCCAGCGGTGTGGTTTTACGTTGTAATAAATAAATTTGTCGCACAGATACTTCTATTTGGACAGGTTGCAGGCCACCTTCGGTAATGTAATTCGGATTAGAGTCGACCCCCCACTCTCGCTGCCAATCCGCCAAGGGCTGGGGCTGAATCTGATGCGCAGGTTTGAGTAAAAATTCAGATACATCAAACCCGATACCACCTGCGCCAATCACAGCCACTTTTTCACCAACTGGAGCACCACGTAATACTTCAGCATACGAAAGAACTTGTGGCAAATCACTGCCTTCAATTCGTAGCTGGCGTGGAACAACACCCGTCGCCACAATCACTTCTTCATAGCCCTCGCGCTCGAGTTGCTCACGATTGACGCGTGTGTTTAAACGCACATCTACACCCGTTTTTTCTAGTTGCACTTTGAAATAGCGAATGGTTTCATGAAACTCCTCTTTGCCGGGGATAACTTTGGCCAAGTTAAATTGCCCACCCACTTCAGACGCAGCTTCAAATAACGTCACCTGATGCCCACGACTGGCTGCAACGGTGGCCGCCGACAACCCTGCGACACCGCCACCTACAACCGCAATTTTTTTCGGTTTTTTGGTTTTGATATACGTTAGCTCGGTTTCGTATGCTGCACGCGGATTGACCAAACACGTTGCACGCTGGTTTTTAAAAGTGTGATCGAGGCAAGCCTGATTGCAGGCAATACAGGTATTAATTTCATCGACACGATTGGTAGCAACCTTGGTTACCCAAAAAGCATCGGCTAAAAGTGGACGTGCCATCTGAATCATGTCGGCTTTACCTTGTGCCAAGATCTCTTCTGCCACATCTGGCATATTGATTCGATTGGCCGCAATCACAGGTATAGACACGTGCTGTTTCACATAAGCAGTATAATCGACAAAAGCCGCACGCGGTACAGAGGTGACAATGGTTGGAATACGCGCTTCATGCCAGCCAATACCCGTATTGAGTAAGGTAACGCCCACTTTTTCAAGTGCCTGTGCCACCGTAATCACTTCGCTCATGGTATTGCCATCATGAACTAAATCCAGCATAGACAGACGAAAACTAATAATAAATTTTTCACCGACTTTTTCACGAATCGCTTTTACAATTTCAACTGCAAAGCGCATACGGTTTTCAATCTCGCCACCCCAGCGATCTGTTCGTTGATTGACATGACGGCTCAAGAACTGATTAAGCAAGTAGCCTTCAGAACCCATAATTTCGATACCATCGTACCCTGCCTTCTTGGCCAGATCGCTACAGCGGGCATAATCTTCAATGGTGTCTAAAATATTGCTTTCCGACATCTGACGCGGTTTAAACGGTGAAATAGGTGATTTAATTGGGCTTGCCGACACCACAAAAGGTTGATAACCGTAGCGACCAGCATGCAAGATCTGCATCAAAATTTTTCCACCATGCTTATGTACGGCATGCGTGACCAAACGATGATGTGGAATATCTGCCAAAGAATTCATGGTTCCACCTGCGGGTAAAAGCCAGCCCTGTCGGTTAGGTGAAATGCCGCCGGTAATGATTAAGCCAACACCGCCTTTCGCTCGCTCTCCAAAGTAGGCTGCAAGTTTCGGATAATTATAAAAACGGTCTTCCAAGCCGGTATGCATAGAGCCCATCACGACTCTATTTTTAATTGTTGTAAAACCTAAATGCAGTGGTTTTAAAATATGTGCATAGCTAGTCATGACGAATCCTTAGGTTGTTATTGGCTTTGCAACTTGTTGCATAATACTTTAATACTTTTTATCGGGGTTGGGATGACCCGAGTGCTTTTTTTACGTGTTAAAAGTGTCAGTTTATTAGTTATCAAAACATTCTTTTGGTTGGTTTACATCTTATTCTTTGTTTCGAATCGCATCATATTAACGGTGATTATTCAGCTTGATCTACAAGTAAATCTATAAAAACAGCCCTGCTGTAAAGAGCTGTTTTTTGAGTTTATTTATGACTCTGAATGGCAGCAAGTCGCTGTGAACCCAGCTTTAATGAGCTCACCACAATGCCTAAACATATGCAAATCGCACCCAATACAATATTCATGGTTAAAGGCTCATGCCAGATTAGCGCACCAAAGCACAAGCTCAACACCGGAATACTCATAATCGAGATTGAAGCAACAAAGGTATCGACCTGACTCACAATCCAGTTCCAGAGTACAAACGCAAATCCTGTGCCAACAATTGCAATATAGAACAAGATTGACGCATTCAATGGATCTAGCCAAACATTCAAATCAACAGGTTCCCATGCAAGTGCACCAGCGAGTAATACCACAGCCCCCAGAAGTAATTGCCAAATCGTCAACTTGATTTTGTCATACTCGGCAAATTCTTTCTTAATGTACACCGTCGCCGTGGCCCAGAAGAAACCCGAACTGATTAACAGCAACTCACCCACCACCGACAGATTAAATTGAATGTGTTTAAGCTGCGGCCACATGATCGCGATCAGCCCTGCCACACCCAGTATCAGGCCCAACGTTTTTTGGAAATTCAAGCGTTCATTCAGTAAGAAATGCGCCAAAACACCTACAAAAATTGGCATGGTAAAAGTCAATACCGCCGACAATCCTGAGTCGACAAACTGCATAGCAAAGGTTTGGGTCGCATAAAATCCAAAACAAACCAAGAGACTGAGTACAATCATTTTTCGCCATTCATGGCGTGCAGGTAAAATCGAACGTTTCAGTAAAGCCTGTACCAATATCAGGGTTAGGGCAGCCACAATCAAACGTGCGGAAATAAATAAAAATGGAGGAAACACCTGTAAGCTGTGTTTGACCAATCCCCATAATGATCCCCAAACAAGGCACAACAGTGTGATGGCACTGATGACTCTAATATTCACGTTTTCACCCATTTCACAACAAACATGCGCCATTATAGAAAAGAAATGACATCATGAATAATGTTATGTTTTAATGTAAGCATCATTTTTTTTAATACCTTATTGTATTCATCTCTCTAAAAATACATCTTAGGTTCTTTTTGATGCGGAGTTCGGCCATGAATATTGATATTAATGATATCCGATCCTTTGTAAACGTAGCTGAACTCAAAAGCATTTCAGCCGCTGCACAAAAAATGAACTATTTACAATCTAACATGACCGCAAAAATCAAAAAAATTGAGAGTCACTATAATCGTCAGCTATTTATTCGCAAACCCAAAGGGGTTGAACTGACCGAATCTGGCATGCAGTTATACACACAGTACAAAAAAATGATGTTTACTTGGGAAGAAACCGAAAACAAGATTCAACAACAAGACTCCACTTTACGTTTTGGTACCAATACCAGCTTGGGTGGAATGCGTTTTTATCCTGCATTTAATCAGTTATATAGTGCCTATCCCGATTTGGCACTGACCATGAAAACTGGATCGACCGGTTTTATTGAAGATGAAATTTCACAAGGCCATCTCGATTTTGGCTATGTGCTGGGTCACCCCAAACACAAGCATCTTCAGTACCGTATAAAGGAACAAGATGAACTGGTGATTATTGGTAAAAATATGATTAATCATGAATCTCTAGACGATTGTCTTAATCATCAAAATATTCTGCTGGCCTGTGAAGAATGCTGCTATGCCACTACACTCAATAAAATTTATACAGAGCGTAATTTAAGCCAAGGCGAATTGGTTCATATCTATGATTATCAAGCACTTATAAATTTTACACAATTGGGAATGGGTGTTTCCATGATTGCAAAATCTTTGTTAAAAAAATACGACATCCAGTATTACAAAGAGCTTCCAGATCAATATCGTAATATTGGACTCTATTTGGTTGCACGGCATGATCACGTATTCACCCCGATTGAAAAACAGTTCATCGAGTTAAACGAATCACTTGAGGTGAACTAAAAATCTGCATAGGTATAAAGTGGCTATTATAAAATATCGCGAGCAGCCTGCGCCGCGCAGCCTTTGCTGCCAGCCTTCTAAGCGAAAACATAATTTTGTTTTTTTCAGATGGTCGAGTGAATTATCGGAAAAAATCAATAAAAAAAAGTGCTACAATACCCGCCATTGTGAATTCTCATGACCATCATTTTAGGTCTTTTTATAAACGTTAGGATTAGTAATGACTGATAATGCAACCATTTTGCAGCATGTACCTGTAGGCAAAAAAGTGGGGATTGCCTTCTCTGGTGGTCTAGATACTTCAGCTGCTCTATTGTGGATGAAACAAAAAGGCGCTGAACCATATGCATATACAGCAAACCTAGGTCAGCCCGATGAAGATGACTATGATGCGATTCCAAAGAAAGCTGAGCAGTACGGTGCAGTTAAAGCTCGTCTGATCGACTGCCGTTTGCAGCTTGCACTTGAAGGTATTGCAGCAATCCAATGTGGCGCATTTCATATCAGCACTGGCGGTGTACCTTACTTTAACACCACGCCACTTGGTCGTGCGGTTACTGGGACCATGTTGGTCACTGCCATGAAAGAAGATGATGTCAATATCTGGGGCGACGGCTCGACCTACAAAGGTAACGATATCGAACGTTTTTATCGTTATGGTTTGCTGACCAACCCGAACTTAAAAATTTACAAACCTTGGTTAGACCAAACCTTTATTGACGAACTAGGTGGCCGTGCAGAAATGTCACAGTTCCTGATCGATAATGGTTTTGACTACAAAATGTCGAAAGAAAAAGCATATTCGACCGACTCGAACATGCTAGGTGCAACCCATGAAGCGAAAGATCTCGAATACCTTGATGCCGGTATCAAGATTGTAGATCCGATCATGGGTGTTGCGTTCTGGAAAGATGACGTTGAAATTCAGCCTGAACAAGTCAGCATTACTTTTGAAGAAGGCATGCCAGTTGCCCTCAATGGTCAGCGTATTGAAGATCCGGTTGAATTGATTCTTGAAGCCAACCGTATTGGTGGACGTCATGGCCTAGGTATGTCGGATCAAATTGAAAACCGTATTATCGAAGCAAAATCACGCGGTATTTATGAAGCACCGGGCATGGCACTTATGCATATTGCTTACGAACGTCTGGTGACTGGTATTCACAACGAAGATACCATTGAACAATACCGCATCAACGGCTTACGTTTAGGTCGTTTGTTGTATCAAGGCCGTTGGTTCGATTCACAAGCATTGATGCTGCGTGAAACTGCACAGCGTTGGGTTGCAAAAGCCATTACGGGTACTGTGACTTTAGAATTACGTCGTGGTAACGACTACACCATCATGAACACTGAATCTGCAAACCTAACCTATGAAGCAGAACGCTTAACCATGGAAAAAGGTGATTCGATGTTTACGCCAATGGACCGTATTGGCCAGCTGACCATGCGTAATCTGGATATTACCGATACACGCGCAAAACTGGGCATTTATACCAACTCGGGCCTGCTCTCGATTGGTCAAGGCTCAGCTGTACCACAATTAGAGACTAAAACGAAATAATCGTCTGAAATCTCAAATAAAAGCTGTCACCTGACAGCTTTTATTTTTTATGCACGCATCAACTTTTTGATTAAAAATCCGCTTAGATGCAATCACTTGAGGCAATTTGAGGTGAATTGTAAGCATTTCCTGTTACCATTTTCAGGGCTTTTGCATTATCATCTGTTTTATTTTGCAGCTTGAATTCCCTTGGATACGATTACTCTTCTGCAGCCAGACGATTGGCATGCGCATTTACGTGACGGAATCGCACTTCAACGTACTGTTCCAGATTTAGCTAACCAGTTTGCTCGCGCGATTTGTATGCCGAACCTTGTCCCACCTGTCAAAACAGTGGATGAAGCCTTGGCTTACCGTGAACGAATCATGGCGCATGTTCCAGAAGGTGTTCATTTTGATCCGCGTATGGTGCTGTACTTTACCGATCACACCCCAGCGAGCGAAGTCAAAAAAATCAAGGCTTCCGAATTTGTAAACGCGATTAAGCTTTACCCAGCAGGTGCAACCACCAATTCAGATAATGGCGTAAGCGATATCCGCAAAGTCTATGCTGTAATTGAGCAAATGGAAGAGCATCAGGTACCACTGTTACTGCATGGTGAAGTCACTCACAACCATGTGGATATTTTTGATCGTGAAAAGCGCTTTCTAGACGAAGTATTATCTCCGTTACTCAAACAGTTTCCAAAACTTAAACTGGTACTCGAACACATTACCACCAGTGAAGCCGCGCATTTTGTTTTAGAGCAAGACCGCAACGTAGCTGCCACCATCACGCCACAGCATCTGCTATTTAACCGTAATGATATGCTGGTCGGTGGGATCAAACCGCATTTTTATTGCCTCCCAATTTTAAAGCGTCAAACGCATCAACAAACCTTGCTTGAAGTGGCTACTAGCGGCAATCCAAAATTCTTTTTGGGTACCGACAGCGCACCACATTCGAAAGATGCCAAAGAAAATGCATGTGGTTGTGCAGGTTGCTACAGTGCACCGACAGCCATCGAATTATATGCACAGGCATTTGATCAGGTTGGAAAGATTGAGCGCTTAGAAGGGTTTGCCAGCCATTTTGGTGCCGACTTCTATGGCCTGCCACGCAACACCTCGACCATTACCTTGGTTAAAGAAGATCAAGTGATTCCAGAGCAACTGGACTATCTTGAGGGTGAAAAAATTATTCCACTCTATGCAGGTAAAACCATTCAATGGAGAAAAGTGTGACTCAAGAAACCTCCACTCTTCCTGTGATTGGTCAGCGTTTTCGTGGTTTCTTACCCGTTGTTGTCGATGTCGAGACAGCGGGTTTCAATGCGCATACCGATGCGTTGCTTGAAATCGCCTGTATTCCAATCGTCTATGATGAAGCCGGACAATTTGTACCGGGCGAAGCCTATCAAGCCCATATCAATCCATTCGAAGGGGCAAATCTTGATCGTCGTTCGCTCGATTTTATCGGGATCGATCCGTTTAATCCGATGCGCATGGCCATGGCAGAAGATGAACGTTCAGCGCTCAAACGTATATTCAAGTCGATTCATGAAGTGCGTAAGCAACAGCAGTGTACTCATGCTGTACTGGTAGGCCACAACGCACATTTTGATTTGGGCTTCTTGCAAGCTGCAATTGCACGTACCAGCACTAAAAATCAAAATCCGTTTCATAGCTTTTCGGTATTCGATACGGTGACCTTAAGTGCAGTTACGTTTGGACAAACAGTACTGGCCAAGGCATGTATACAGGCAGGCATTGAGTTTGATGGCAAGGAAGCACATTCTGCGTTATACGATACGCAAAAGACAGCCGAACTGTTTTGCTATATTTTAAACAAACTCTCTCCACACCTACTTGACACACTCGTGGCGGATCAATAAGATACCGCCATCCTC
>NZ_JVOR01000025.1:0-480 GCF_001054715.1 Acinetobacter sp. 243_ASPC
GCAGTCGATAGAGCCGTGGCTGCATTGGTTTTGGCTTCATTTGCCGAGCTGTTGGCAGTGTTTGCCGTATTCAACGCATTGGAAGCATTATTGTTTGCAGTATCGGCTGTGTCACTTGCAGCGGTTGCTGTTGCCGATGCTTGCTGTGCAAGACTTGAAGCTGATCCCGCAGCAGAGACTGCCGTTTCTGCTTTGGTGATTGCACTGGCAGCATTGGTTTTTGCTACCGATGCATCAGATTCAGCCACATCAACGCGGTTATCCAGCGCCTGAATCGCGCTTGAGTTACTGCTAGATGCAGTAACAGCACTTTCAGCAGTCTGTTTAACAGATGCCAAAGCGGTATCATTGCGGGCAATATAGTTATTGATCGCTTGCGTATTGGCTTCATCGCCCGATGCACGTGCTGTTCGCTCCTCCTGAATTGCTGCCTGACTTTTACCAACTTCAACATTAATCGTATCAATCCGCTGGCCAAGA
>NZ_JVOR01000026.1:0-6656 GCF_001054715.1 Acinetobacter sp. 243_ASPC
GTCTAATATAAAATTAGAGAAAAATATTCTTATATAAATATACGGTTTAAAAATCTGATTATTCAATTTTGGATTTCTTTTTTAGCGTAATCAATAAGGAATAAATATATGCAGTTAACGGAAGAGCAATTGCTAGCAGCATACAAAAGAATGCGTGATATTCGTGAATTTGAGGACCGGCTTCACGATGAAAACAATACAGGTGATATCCCAGGATTCATTCATTTATATAGCGGTGAGGAAGCAGTTGCTGTAGGTATTTGTGAAAACCTAACAGACAAGGACTTTATCACATCAACACATCGTGGTCATGGACACTGTATTGCGAAGGGGTGTGATATCCACGCCATGATGTTAGAGATCTTTGGCAAAGATGAAGGCCTGTGCCGTGGTAAAGGCGGCTCAATGCATATTGCAGACTTAGATAAAGGTATGCTTGGTGCAAATGGTATTGTGGGCGGCGGCCCACCTTTAGCAATTGGGGCTGCTTTAAGTGCCAAAACACTTAAAACGGGTGGTATTGGTTTGTCGTTTACAGGCGATGGTGGTTCAAATCAGGGTTTAACTTTCGAAGCTATTAATATGGCGGTGGTGTTAAAGCTTCCTGTCATTTTTGTTTTTGAAAATAACGGCTTTGGTGAAGGCACGGCACATGACTATGCTGTAGGCAGTAAAGATATTGCAGGCCGAGCAGGAGGCTTTGGCTTACCTGCTGAAAAAGTAGATGGAACAGACTTTTTTGCTGTGTATGAAGTTGCACAAAAAGCAATTGAACGTGCCCGCCGTGGTGAAGGCCCGAGTGTGATTGAAACGGTAACCAACCGGTTTTATGGACATTTTGAAGGTGATCCGGGGCTTATCCGTTCTAAAGAAGAGCTGGATTATGTGAAAGAACATAAAGATCCATTGAAAATATTCCGTGAAAAAGTCAAAGACAAAATTGACGAAGCCAAACTCGATGCGATAGATGCTCAGTCTAAAGCCAATGTAGACGATGCCGTTGCAAAGGCACGTGCAGCTAAGTACCCAGAAGTTTCTCAGTTACTTACCGATGTATACGTCTCTTACTAAAGGAATAGTAGAAAAATGCCAAATAAAAGTTATCGAAACGCAATTAAAGAAGCAATCGAATTAGAAATGCGCCGAGATCCAAGTGTTATTGTGGTTGGTGAAGATGTTCGTGGTGGACATGGCGGTAAAAATACCGATGACAATAAGCTGGAAGGTTTTGGCGGAGTACTTGGCGTAACCAAAGGCCTATGGACTGAATTTGGCTCTGAACGAGTCATTGATACGCCAATTACAGAATCTGCGATTATCGGTATGGCGGCAGGTGCTGCTGCTACAGGTTTAAGACCGGTAGCAGATTTAATGTTTATGGATTTTTATGGCGTGTGTTATGACATGCTTTATAACCAAGCGGCGAAATTCCGCTATATGTTTGGAGGGAAAGCCAAAGCACCACTCGTTGTACGCGGCATGATTGGTGCGGGTTTTTCCGCTGCAGCACAGCATTCTCAATCACCATATAACGTGTTTGCGTCGGTACCTGGTTTAAAAGTGGTGGTGCCTTCTAGTGCTTACGATGTCAAAGGATTATTGATTCAAGCCATTCGAGATGATGACCCAGTTGTCTTTTGTGAACACAAAATGTTATACGACATTAAAGGCGAGGTACCCGATGAAGCCTACACCATTCCTTTTGGTGTCGCAAATTACACCCGTGAAGGCACAGATATTACAATTATTGCCTTAGGCCTGATGGTACATCGTGCCAATGACGTTGCCGACAAGCTTGCAAAAGAAGGCATTTCGGTTGAAGTGGTTGATCCTCGTACCATTTCTCCACTAGACGAAGATGGCATTTTAGAGTCCGTAGCTTCAACAGGTCGGGTGGTGATTGTAGATGAATCTGCCGCGCGTTGCGGTTTCGGACACGATGTGGCTGCACTTATTGGCCAGAAAGGCTTTCATTATCTTAAAGCACCAATCGAGTTAGTCACTCCACCACATTCACCCGTACCATTTTCACCTGTATTAGAAAAAGAATGGCTACCAAGTGTAGAACGCATCGAACAGGCTGTACGCAAGACGTTGGAGGCTTAGGATGAGCGAAATTAAAACCTTAGAAATCCCAAAATGGGGTTTGTCCATGGAAGAGGGCACAATTGCCCAATGGCTGATTCAGGAAGGTATGCAATTTAGTAAAGGACAGGAAATTTGTGAAATTGAAACCACAAAAATCGTCAATGTTCTGGAAGCACCTTTCGATGGCTTGCTACGAAAAATCATTGCTAAAGACGGTGACACACTAATTGTAGGTGGAGTCATTGCAATTTGTGCAGACGCTCAAGTTTCCGACGCAGAAGTTGAAGCATTTGTACAGTCGTTAGGCGGCACACCTGCGGTAACTGAAAATAAAGCGGTAACAGCAGTTCCTGAAAAAGTAGCCGTAGCTCAAGTTGAAACCAAAATACAAGCTGCTCCTAAACAGAACAGTGTTGGTAATGGATCAAAAGTGGTGACTCAGGGCGGATATTCTATTCCTGCTGCGTTACAAGGCTACCAGCAAAACAATGATATTTTTGCAACGCCGCATGCCTTGAAATTAGCTCAAAAGCACAATGTAGACTTGTCTCAGATTACGGGTTCTGGGCGTGAAGGTCGTATTAGTGTTCAAGATATTCAGACCGCAGTTCAAGCTGCTGGTGGTTCATGGCCAGATGTACGTCATCAAGCCAGTACCAAGGCCGCTAAATCTAAAGCAGATGATAGTCATGTTTTGGCAACACCTGTTGCCCGCCGCTTGGCCAAACAGTGGGACATCAATTTGCATGATTGCCGTGCATCGGGTTCACGTGGACGAGTCTGCAAGGAAGATGTTGAAGCTGTCTATCAACGTGAAAACACTATAAATGCTCAACATGATCATAAGCAACCGACAGAGTCCGCACAATTTACCACTGTAGCGATAAATGGTATGCGTAAAGCAATCGCTTCAAGGTTACAAGCGGCAAAACGCAATGCACCACATTTTCGCTTAACAATAGACCTAAATGTTGAATCAGTTCAGGCTTTGCGCCAGCAAATTAACAATACGGTGCCGCAAGTTAAGCTGTCTATCAACGATATGCTGATTAAAGCTGCTGCCGCCGCACTGATCAAAGTTCCGCAAGTTAACGTTCAGTTTGATGAAGAAAATCAGCAGATTCTACAGTTTGAGCAAGCTGATATTTCGGTTGCTGTGGCCATCGAAAACGGACTGATTACACCAATTATTAAAGCAGCAAACCGTAAATCTTTGGCGCAAATTTCCAATGATATGCGTGATCTGGCGACACGTGCCAAAACTGGAAAATTAGCACCTGACGAGTTTCAAGGCGGTAGTTTCAGTATTTCCAATTTGGGGATGCTGGGTATTCAACAGTTTGATGCCATTATTAACCCACCTCAAGGTGCGATTCTGGCCTTAGGTACAGCAGAAAAACGTGCTGTCGTCGAAAATGATGAGATTGTTGTTCGTGAAATGGTGACAGCGACTTTATCTTGTGATCATCGTGTCATTGATGGTGCGTTGGGTGCTCAATTCTTATCGGCATTAAAGCAGTTTGTCGAAAATCCTGCATTAATTTTGGTGTAGGAGGAATAGCCATGTCAGATACACGATTTGATCTTGTGGTTATTGGTGCTGGTCCTGGAGGCTATGTCGCTGCGATTCGCGCAGCGCAACTGGGATTAAAAACGGCAATCGTTGAAAAACAACACTTAGGCGGAGTCTGTCTGAATTGGGGATGTATTCCAACCAAGGCATTATTGAGCGGGGCTGCGCTTGCGCAGCAGTTCAAACATGCAGGACAGTTTGGTTTTACGCTTAACGCGATTGATTTTGACATTCAAAAACTGGTCCATCATAGCAGACAGGTTTCTGAGCAACTGGTGCAAGGTATCGGTCAATTATTGGAAAAAAATCAAATCACTGTTTTAAATGCAACAGCTCAATTTGTTGCCAAAGAACGATTAGAGCTTACAGATGCGAATGGTCAAAAACAGCAGATTTCTGCACCGCATATTATTGTCGCAACAGGTGTACGTGCAGCCAATTTGCCTCATATTGCTGTAGATGGCCATCAGGTCTGGAGCTATAAAGAGGCTTTGGTTCCAGAACAATTACCAAAGTCTTTACTGGTCATTGGTTCGGGTGCTATAGGCAGTGAGTTTGCAAGCCTATACCAAGACTTAGGCTGCCAAGTCACCTTGGTTGATATTGCTAAGCAGATTCTCCCTAGCGAAGACATTGAAGTTGCGAAGTATGTACAAAAGCAATTTGAACAGCAGGGTATGCAGGTTTTAACCGAAGCAACTGTAAAAAAAATAGAAACTGATCAGGCTCAAGTACATTGTCATATTCAAACTGCCACAGGTGGGCAAGTCATTAGCGTTGAAAAGGTACTTTCAGCAATTGGTGTGAAACCAAATACTGAAAATCTGGGACTAGAAGCTTTAGGTATCGAATTAGAGAATGGTTTTATTAAAGTCGACTCATGGTGCAAAACTAATATTGTGGGCGTATATGCAATTGGTGATGTTGCAGGCGCACCGTGTTTGGCACACAAGGCCAGTCACGAGGCCATTCTTTGTGTGGAGAAAATCGCAGGCCTAGACCATGTACATGCTTTAGATCGTACACAAATTCCGGGCTGTATCTTTACCCATCCGCAAGTGGCCAGTATTGGTTTGACAGAACAGAAAGCAAAAGCTGCGGGCTTGAATATCAATGTGGGTAAGTTTCCTTTGCAAGCCAATGGTAAGGCACTGGCTTTGGGTGATAGCGCAGGATTCATTAAAACTATTTTTAGTCAGGAAACAGGTGAATTGTTAGGTGCTCACATGGTTGGGCATGAAGTTACCGAACATATTCAGGGTTTTGCCATCGCAAAATATCTAGAAGCGACGGATGAAAGCTTAGCGCAGGTCATTTTCCCTCATCCTACTTTGTCTGAAGCGATGCATGAGTCGGTTTTATCTGCAATGCAACGTGCAATTCATATTTAAGGGGTCTGCAATGTGCTTAAAGGTTTAAACAATAAAGTTGCATTAATTAAGTTACAGGTCAGTTTATTTTGACAGATGGCGGAATGGTTTAGCGTTAGTATCAACATAAGGAATACATGATGAAAGCAGCTCGTTTTTATGACCGAGGGGATATTCGAATTGAAGATATCCCTGAGCCGAAAGTACTTCCAGGCACCGTTGGAATTCAGGTTGCATGGTGTGGTATTTGCGGTACAGATTTACATGAATTCATGGAAGGGCCAATTTTTATTCCACCATGTGGTCATCCACATCCAATTTCAGGAGAGTCGGCACCTGTAACAATGGGACATGAATTTTCAGGTGTGGTTTATGCAGTTGGTGAAGGCGTAGATGATATCGAAATTGGACAACATGTCGTAGTTGAACCCTATATTATTGCTGACGATGTACCAACTGGCCCACATGATAAGTATCATTTATCAAAAAATATGAATTTTATTGGTTTAGGCGGGCGGGGTGGCGGTCTTTCTGAAAAAATTGCAGTTCAACGCCGTTGGGTACATCCTATTTCAAATGATATTCCTTTAGACCAAGCAGCGTTGATAGAACCTTTATCTGTTGGTCATCACGCCTATGTCAGAAGTGGTGCAAAAGCAGGTGATGTAGCATTGGTTGGTGGAGCTGGCCCAATAGGCTTACTTTTATCCGCAATTTTAAAGGCCAAAGGCCTTACGGTTATCATCACTGAGCTAAGTGCAAAGCGTAAAGAAAAAGCGATAGAGGCCGGAGTTGCCGATTATGTACTGGATCCATCTCAGGTTGATGTGGTAAATGAAGTAATGAAAATTACCCAAGACCGCGGTGTAGATGTTGCTTTTGAGTGTAGTAGTGTGAATAAAGTTATGGATACACTCGTCGCAGCGATGAAACCAACGGGTGTTGTTGTAATTGTTTCTATTTGGAGCCATCCTGCCACGATTAATGTACATAGCGTAGTAATGAAAGAACTAGACATTCGTGGCACGATAGCTTACGTCAATGACCATCAGGAAACTATTCGTTTAGTTGAGCAAGGTAAAATTAATCTAGAACCTTTTATTACCCAACGGATTGCTTTAGATGATCTTGTTTCTAAAGGCTTTGAAACATTGATTCATAATAATGAGTCTGCTGTAAAAATTATTGTTCATCCTTAAATGAATATTGCATATGAAATAAAATTATTTTTTTGCTACTACATTTTATCAATTCATATAGTTGATTGATCTAAATTAATTTTGATTATTCGCCCTGCTTAGGCAGGGTATACAAATAAGATCAAGAGTGAATATCAAAATATGAATGCTAGAAGCAGGAATAACCAAGAGAACTAACAGCAGAATTAATGCTTATTATGAATACTAATTGATCTAAAATGAAAAATTAATACGAGAAGTAATTTTTAAAAAATGTAGAACTGATCAACCTTATTTTCATACAGATGTTGCATAAGCAACTTATTATTCGTCTTTCCAGCACTCTTTTATTTTTAGCTCATTCAAGAAAAGGATAGTACGAATTTCCTATGCGATATTGCCAAAACTCTTAACATGCATGAAGTCAGACCGTAAAGAATAAAATAT
>NZ_JVOR01000027.1:0-765 GCF_001054715.1 Acinetobacter sp. 243_ASPC
ACCTATAAAAACCATATCTGGCAAAGGTTTGAAGGTTGTCATCTTTAGATGCGTGGTGTGTGAACCAAAAATTGCCGGTATGTACCGGCTTCCAATCCATTTAATTGACTTAACTGACAGTAAAGATAGTGCTTGGCCAAAAGAGATTCTGGCTATTGTGTTTCTAAGGGAAAAATCTATAAGGCGGGAACTTTAGCCTACAGATCAAAAATAAAACACAAGTTAAAATGCTCTCAGATACGATTTCAGCCACGTTTTCAATTAAGACATAAATGACTATTGAAATGAGTAATCAGGTCAAAAAACGCAAATGAACGTCAAATAGAGGCTATTTTTATTTTAATCGGGATGAATAGAGCGAGTGTCTACGAGAGGCATACTCAAAATTCGCGCCTCGCCCCTCTGAAAAACAGCTTTTTCAAATGAATAAACCTAAAAAAGTGCAATTTAGATGAAAAAATTTGAGTCTACTAGATCGAGCGCAGCGAGCATAAAGCTTGATGAGCGAAGCGAATGCCGAGTTGCTTTTGCTCTTTCTAAAATTCATAACGAAAAGAACCAAAAAATTGCCCCAAGAATTGAGCGAAAGCGAGATTCAATAGAGTTTGAGCATAGCGAAAACTAAGGGCAATTTTGCCCAGACCATGTTTTTAATTATTTTTAAGTTTTTAAATGCTTTTAGACATGATGAAACCCTTTGTTTTCAATACTTTTAAGGATGATAAAGATAGGTTTAAGGGGTTATAAAGATAGGTTTAAGGGGTT
>NZ_JVOR01000028.1:0-54783 GCF_001054715.1 Acinetobacter sp. 243_ASPC
GTAAGTCATCGCCAGCTTTTAAATACGAAAGCCCCCTTAACATAAATGTTAAGGGGGCTTTTCTATGCCTAAAAATAAGTACCTGCCATACATGAATAGATAACGTGTGTGATCATTTTTTATTGTTTATGAGATAAACTAGCTTAAGTTCGCGTGTTAATCTGAATAGCTTTTATTCATTTTGTATAATTCATCATCTATTTTTTACAAATTAATTGTTTCTCAAACATTTTTTTTTGTAGGATAAAGTTAATTCCTATGCTATAACTTCAATATCGGCACATTTTTTGCTTTATGTAACTCGTTATTGGGATGTTGCTTTATGAAGTTATCAGTTGGATTGAAAGTTGCGAATTCTTTATCGCTTACCCCTCAATTACAACAGGCAATACGTCTACTGCAATTATCAAGCTTGGAACTCGAACAAGAAATCCAAATCCAGCTCGACAGTAATCCTTTATTGGAAAAAATAGAAGAAGAGAGCACTGCAGAAAGTCTTTCTCATGCTGAAAATCAAGAAAGTACAGATCTGACACAAAATCTTAATGCAGATCATTTACCTGACGATTTACCAGTAGATACCGATTGGGATGATATCTATACCCATCAGTCAACTGCACTAGCGTCACCTGAATACGAAGAGCGTGAGGATAATCGACAAGCCGAACATACTTTAAAAGAACATATTTTAGAGCAAGTTAATTTACTCCACTTTTCAACGATTGATCGCTTGATTGCCTATTGCATTGTAGATTGTTTGGATGAAAAGGGATTTCTCGATGCTGAAATTGATGAAGTGATTGAAGCAGCACAACATCTGCTGTCTGAAGCAGGTATGAGTGAAGAAATCGAAGCGGATGAAGTCGTTGTGGTGCTCAAACATATTCAACGTCTCGATCCGGTGGGTGTCGGCGCTAAAAATCTTGCTGAATGTCTTAAAATTCAGTTGGATGTCTTGGATCCAAACACTCCATTACGTAATGAAGGATTATGTTTATTAAAATATTACGAACTTTTGGTCAGTAACGATTTAAACAAGCTTTTGAAATACACTGGTTTTTCTATGGTGCAAGTTAAAGCCGTGATTGAGTTTTTAAAAACCTTAAAACCTTATCCAGGTTTGAGTTTTGAGTCGCAAGAGTCTGACTATCAGATTCCGGATGTTGTGGTGTGTAAAAAAGATCAATCATGGCAAGTACAGTTGAATCCAGACATCATGCCTAAATTACGCATCAATTCATTTTATTCGAATATGATCCGTAGGGCAGATCAAAGCGACGATAATATTTATCTTCGTAATCAGATGCTCGAAGCTAAAAATTTTATTAAAAGTATTGATGAGCGTCATAAGACGCTGTTAAAAGTGGCGATGTGTATTGTGCAGCATCAGCGTAGCTTTTTTGAAATTGGCCCAGAGGGCATGAAACCTTTGGTTTTACGTGATGTAGCCGAAGAAGTTGAATTACATGAATCAACAGTTTCACGAGTGACGACCAATAAATATATGCTGACACCACGTGGTTTGTTTGAATTGAAATATTTCTTTTCAAGTCATGTTGGTACCACATCTGGAGGCGAATGTTCATCAACTGCGATTCGTGCCAGAATAAAAAAAATGGTCGCTGCTGAAAATCCACGTAAGCCTTTGTCAGATAATGCGATTGCCAATTTACTCAAAGATGAGGGGATTGATGTGGCGCGTAGAACGGTGGCGAAATATCGTGAATCGTTACATATTGCATCATCGTCTGAGAGAAAAGTCTTGATCTGATCTAAAAAATCTGACTATCCTACTGGTTCATTGTTGCAAAACAATGAATCTTTTTTATTTAAGGAATGGTTGAAATGACTTATTGACGTGCTTCAAACTTTTATTGTCTTAAGTTCATTTTGCGAACATGAATATCCTGATAGAAGGTGAGGGATAAAATTATGCAGATAACAATTCGTGGACATCATTTAACTATCACACCTGCCATTGAAAACGATATTAAATCTAAATTTGGTCAAATGACAAAACATTTAGATCAAGTGAATAGCATGCAGGTGAAACTTTCAAAAGATCATCAAATCGATAAACGAACTCACAAAGGCAGTTCGAATCATATCGCTGAAGCGATAGTACGCTTACCTGGTATAGAGCTTTTTGCACAGGCCTCTGCCGACGATATGTATACTTCGATAAAAAAACTCTCAGAAAAATTAAAACGGCAATTGCAAAAGCATCGTAAAATACAATGCTCTTATCAGCAAGTTGTTGTTCCTGTTTGATTTTTTTAAATAGTAAGAGGCTGGTCTCCAGCCTCTTTTTTTATGAACAAAATGTAGTTTACTACTGAATTATCTTCATGATTTATAGTAGAATGACGGGTTTTTACACCCAAGGTTGTATAAGAGGTCTCGCAATGAATAATGAACAGCTTACACAAATTTTACAAGATGCATTTCCCGCGGCGGAAGTAGTAGTAAGTGGACAAGCTGGAAAATTTGACCTCCGTATCGTGGATGATCAATTTGAAGGAAAACGTACGGTTGCACGTCAGCAAGCGGTTTATGCGCCTTTGAACTCTTATATTGCCAGTGGTGAAGTTCACGCAGTCACAATTCGTGCGATGACCAAAGACGAATGGCGCAAAGCAAGTCTATTCGGAGCTTAATTCTACATGGATAAATTTCTTATTACGGGTGGAGTAAAGCTCGAAGGCGAAGTGCGTATTTCGGGTGCAAAAAATGCAGCATTACCTTTGTTGGCTGCCATGATTTTGGCCGAAACGCCAATTACCTTGCGTAATGTTCCAAATCTTAAAGATGTAAATACATTAGTAAAATTGATTGCTGGTCTTGGTATTACCATGGACTATGAAGGCGATACGGTTAAAGCGGATACCTCGACACTCAATAATCAATTTGCACCGTATGAGTTGGTTAAAACCATGCGTGCTTCTATTTTGGTTCTTGGCCCATTGTTGGCACGCTATGGCAAGGCGCAGGTATCGCTGCCAGGCGGCTGTGCAATTGGTTCGCGTCCGGTCGATCAGCATCTTAAAGCGCTTGAAGCATTGGGTGCGCAAATTGAAGTTGAAAATGGATACGTACATGCCACTGTGGATGGTCGTTTAAAGGGTGCCGATATCACCTTTGATATGGTCACGGTTGGTGGTACGGAAAATCTCTTGATGGCAGCAGTTTTGGCTGAAGGTGTCACCACGATTCGAAATGCTGCGCAAGAGCCAGAGATTACCGATTTGGCCCAAATGCTCATTAAGATGGGTGCAAAGATTGAAGGCTTAGACACCAGTACGCTGGTTGTGACGGGCGTTGAACATCTGCAAGGGTGTGAATATTCAGTCGTTGCCGATCGTATTGAAACGGGCTCTTACTTGGCCGCTGCTGCAATTACAGGTGGACGTGTCAAAACCACACATACCGACCCAGCCTTACTTGAATCTGTGCTAGAAAAGTTTGAAGAAATGGGTGCTGAAGTCACTCGTGGTGATGACTGGATCGAGTTGGATATGCTTGGGAAGCGTCCGAAAGCGGTCAGTTTTAGAACACTGCCACATCCTGAATTCCCAACAGATATGCAAGCGCAGCTGATGGCAGTCAATGTGATTGGTCGAGGATTTGCGACTATTTCTGAAACCATCTTTGAAAATCGCTTTATGCATGTCCCTGAATTGTCACGTATGGGTGCCAATATTCAGGTTGAAGGCAATGATGCGATTGTCACTGGTGTTGAAACGCTTCAAGCGGCACCTGTGATGGCAACTGATTTACGTGCATCATTTTCATTGGTTTTGGCTGCGCTAGTTGCGCAGGGTGAA
This sequence comes from Acinetobacter sp. 243_ASPC, assembly GCF_001054715.1. NCBI lineage: Bacteria > Pseudomonadati > Pseudomonadota > Gammaproteobacteria > Moraxellales > Moraxellaceae > Acinetobacter > Acinetobacter sp. 243_ASPC. Next base: position 3,825 of record NZ_JVOR01000028.1, read on the forward strand.
ACGCTGATTGATCGTATTTATCATATCGATCGCGGTTATGAAAATATTGAAGAGAAATTGCAAGGTTTAGGCGCGCAGATTAAGCGAGTAAGTTAATGAATGATATGAGAAACGATGATCCAAACTTTAACGTAATGGGAAATTTTGATCATGGTTTAACATTAGCGCTCAGTAAGGGCCGAATTTTAAAGGAAACATTGCCGTTGCTTGAAGCGGCTGGCATCAATTTACTTGAAGACCCAGACAAGTCGCGTAAGTTGATTTTTCCAACCACACATCAAAAAGTGCGTATTCTCATTTTACGTGCATCTGACGTACCGACTTATGTAGAAAACGGTGCTGCCGACTTTGGTGTGGCGGGTAAAGATGTATTGATGGAGCATGGTGCTCAGCATGTGTATGAGTTGCTGGATCTTAAAATTGCCAATTGCCGTTTGATGACTGCTGGTAAAGTCGGGATTACACCACCTAAAGGCCGCCTTAAAATTGCGACTAAATATGTGAACTTAACACGTCAATACTATGCCAGCCTTGGTGAACAGGTCGATGTGATTAAGCTGTATGGTTCAATGGAATTGGCACCTTTGGTGGGATTGGGTGACTATATTGTCGATGTAGTTGATACAGGCAATACACTACGTGCAAACGGTTTGGAACCACTTGAAGAAATCATGCAGGTTTCTTCACGTTTAATTGTGAATAAAGCCAGCTTTAAGCGCAAGCAAGCGTTGCTTAATCCAATTCTGGCGCAAGTCGAGCAGGCGGTTGCAGCACGTCAGGTCAAGTAATTATTCCAAAGCGATAAAAAAACCGTCATCTCTATGGCGGTTTTTTTATCGAACAAAAGAGCTATAGATCACCTAAAACCATGAGATGATTCGTCTTTAACATAAATTTTTTTGACAAGATCAATCAGAAAATCAAATCTTGCTGAGCCAGAATTTCAATCAAACATTACTCCAATTGTGAGTTTTTGAGTTTCCACAAAAGCACTGAAAAAGAGTACACTAGAAGCCTATTTTCACTAAAAACCGTGTAGGTAAATTGATGCGACGTTTATCGACTCAAGATCAAAACTTCAAACAAGTCTTTGCAGACTTGTTGGCGTTTGAAACTGTAAATGATCCTGAACTTTTAAAAACTGTAGACCAAATTATTGCTGATGTACGTCAGCATGGTGACGCACATGTTCTTAAGCTCACTCAACAGTTCGATCGACATCCAGCGCATCAATTTTCAGATTTGGAACTGACCCAAGAGCAACTTAAAGCAGCTTTTGAAGCACTGACCACCGATGTACGTGAAGCCCTTGAACTCGCCGCAGAGCGTATTCGGAGTTTTCACGAAGCGCAAAAGCAAGATGGCTGGAGCTATGTCGATGCATTGGGTAATACCCTTGGCCAGAAAGTAACGCCTTTAGATCGCGTGGGAATTTACGTTCCAGGTGGTTTGGCATCTTATCCATCTTCTGTCTTAATGAATGCGATACCTGCTCATGTCGCGGGCGTACCTGAAATTGTCATGGTCGTACCTGCACCGCAAGGTGAGCTAAACCCGCTGGTATTGGCAGCTGCTTATCTGGCAGGAGTAAATCGAGTATTTACGATCGGTGGCGCTCAGGCAGTGGCAGCATTGGCTTATGGTACTCAGACTGTACCTTGTGTAGATAAAATTACGGGTCCGGGAAATCGTTTCGTTGCAGCGGCCAAGCGTGCAGTATTTGGTCAGGTCGGTATCGACATGATTGCAGGCCCATCTGAAATTTTGGTCTATGCCGAAGGGCAGAACAATGCTAAATGGCTGGCGATGGATTTGTTATCACAAGCCGAACATGACACTGTGGCGCAGGCAATTTTAATTACCCCAGATGCTCAGCTACTTGATGATGTGGCACAAGCCATTGAAGAACATTTGGCAGCTTTACCAAAAGCCGATATTGCACGTACTTCAATTGCTAATCGTGGTGCTTTGGTGTTGGTAAAAGATCGTCTTGAAGCGATCGAATTGATCAATCAAGTTGCGCCTGAACATTTACAACTATGTGTAGATGATGCCGAGCAGATGAGTCAGGATATTCGCCACGCGGGTGCCATTTTCATGGGGCGCTTTACGCCTGAAGCCATTGGTGACTACTGTGCAGGTCCGAATCACGTATTACCCACTTCGGGAACAGCACGTTTTTCATCGCCACTTGGCGTTTACGATTTCCAAAAACGTTCGAGCCTCATCATGTGTTCAGAAGCAGGTGTAAAATCCCTCGCAAAGACAGCAGATATTCTGGCTCAACAGGAAAATCTGGATGCACATGCACGCTCAGCTCGCTACCGTTATCAGTAAGATTTAAGGTTGACCAAACCATCAACCGTTTTTAGGGGCTATGGCTTGGCCCCAACAAGAGAATAGCGCAATGAATATTAGCAATGAACAAATGCGATTTTGGAGCCCGGAAGTCCGTGAGCTTGAGCCGTATGTGCCTGGCGAGCAACCTAAACTTCAGAATCTCCTTAAATTAAATACCAATGAAAACCCGTATCCGCCTTCACCTAACGTCGTGGCGGCAATCGAAGCGGTTTTGCACAATCAGGCAGATGCCTTACGTTTGTATCCAGACCCAGATGCGCTACAGTTGAAGCAGGCCATCGCCGATCAGCAGCACCTAGATGTGAGTCAGGTGTTTGTCGGAAATGGCTCAGACGAAGTATTGGCGCATATTTTTAAAGCATTCTTTATTCAAAACGATGCGATTTTATATCCGGATATTACCTATAGTTTTTATCCGGTATACAGTCAGTTTTTTGGTGTCAAAACCAAGCAAATCCCTCTCAACGCGCATTTTGAAATTGATGTCGAGGACTATCAGCAACCAAACGGCGGGATTATTATTACCAATCCGAATGCGCCGACCAGTATTGCATTGTCACTCGATAAAATTGAGCAGGTGCTGAAAAATAATCCAGATCGTGTGGTGGTGATCGATGAGGCTTATGTTGATTTTGGAGCAGAATCGGCGGTTAGCCTGATTCAACGTTACGATAATTTGGTGGTGTGTCAAACCACTTCAAAATCTCGTTCACTGGCAGGGTTACGTGTTGGTTTTGCGTTGGCACAGGCACATCTGATTGCTGCACTGGAAGCAGTAAAAAATAGCTTTAACTCGTATCCGATTGATCGCTTTGCACTCGCTGCAGCAGTCGCATCGTTTCAAGATCAGTCATATTTCGAAGCGCAGTGTGAGAAAGTCATTCAAAGCCGTGAGGTTTTGGTAACGCAGCTTGAGACACTCGGTTTTAAAGTTTTGCCATCAAAAGCCAACTTTATCTTTGTGACTCATCCAGCACATGATGCTGCAACACTGGCAACACAACTGCGAGAACAAGGCATTATTGTTCGTTATTTTAACAAGCCACGTATCAATCAGTTTTTACGTATTACGATTGGTACCGATGTGCAAAATCAGCGTTTGATCGACAGCTTAAGCCGTTTATTTCATTCTGCATAATCGTCTGTGTGGGACTGCCATGTATTGATCAGATTCAGCATGGCAGATACTTTATCTAAGCATTCTTGATACTCAGCTTCTGCATCTGATGCAATAGTGATACCGCCGCCTGCCCAGACAGAGAGCGTGTCCTGATATTTTTGTATTGTGCGAATCAGGATATTCCAGCTGCCTGTACCATCCAAATTAAAATAACCAAGCGATCCGCAATATGCGCCGCGCGGTGCCTGCTCTAATTCTTCAATAATTTGCATGGCACGAATTTTGGGTGCACCTGTAATGGAGCCTCCTGGCAAAGCAGAACGAAGAACATCAAATGGGTTGGCATCTTTTTTTAATTGAGCCGTAATTTCACTCACCATGTGATGCACTTGATTAAAACTTTCAATTTCAAATAATTTGGTGGTTTTAACCGAACCAGTTTCGGCGTGAACGCTAAAATCATTACGGAGTAAATCTACAATCATGACATTTTCGGCCTGATCTTTGACTGAAGACTTTAGTTGCTGTTTCGATTTTTCATCTTGCTCAAGGTCTTTATAGCGTGGCATGGTGCCCTTGATTGGACGCGTCTTCAAAGACCGATTTGCTTCAAACTCAATAAAAAGTTCGGGTGAACAACTGAGCAGTTCAAAATCATCTAGCTTTAAATATCCTGCATACGGTGCGTTGGTGAGCGTCCACAATTGATCTGCTTTTGACAGAAGCTCACCCTCACAACAGGTTTGAAACTCTTGGGTTAAATTAATCTGGTAACAATCGCCGGCCTTGATGTAGTCTTGAATTTTATGAAAGGCGTGTAAATATTCGCTTTTTGACCAGCGTGGATGAAAAGAATGATGTAGGCGAAGTGGCTGAATGGAAGAAGCAAGTGTTTGACTGAGCTGATCAATCAGCCAGTTATAGTGTTGTTCAGGCTGTTCTGCATCGCTATAAAAATACCAGCCATCTGCATGCTGGCATAAATAGGTTCGATACAATCCAATATACAAGGCAGGTTGTACTGCATGTTTTACACATACATCCTGAGAAGCTGCAATATCGTAACCGATAAACCCAATATAACCGCCTTGAAAGCCTAAATCAGATGAAGCTGAAGCAGTGGGATCAAACTGAATAAAATCGTTTAAATTTTTATAATCGTGATTTAAGTGATAATTTGTGAACGCATCACGTTGATAAAAACGATATTCATCATGCTGATAAATTGCATAAGCTTCAGGATGAAATGCAATGATAGGCGAATCGTGATTATTCAAAAAAACTAAACCAGTCGATGCATGAAGTTGTGTCAAAATATGCTGAATGGATGGCACTGGTAAAGGAAGTTTTTGAATATAGCGCACGGAAAAATCGCCCAAAAATGAACAGATAAGCAGAAACGCAATTTTACTACACAATTTAAATGCAAATAAGCTGGCTTGCCACTTATCGGCAAAATGGCAAAAATTACGCAACATTAGTTGCACAAAATGTGAACTAGCGCTACTTTAAAGAGGCAAAATTCAGCTACTCAGGGATATGGAACATTCTTCTTGTAAGAATGAGAGTAGTCAGAAATAAAAATAAATGCTCTTGGGAGAGTTTGGAATGAAAATGTTGACGAAATTGGCTTTAGTCTCTTCAATGCTATTAAGTGCAAATGCCATGGCTATGCAGGCAATGGATGATGCATCTATGAGTGCGACCACTGGTCAGGATGGCTTAAATATTGGGATTAAGCTCGATAATGCCGGAATCAGTATTGATAAGCTATATTTACATGATAACGATGGTTTAAAAACTGACACTGGTATTACGGGTGCAACCGGAAAAGCGGGTGCGATTGCCATCAATGGCGTCACCGTTAAGCAAACTTCGAGTGATAATCTTCTAGATTTAAAAATTGATACCGATGGAAGCGCAAACGGGGCATTTTTGAATATTGCAGCCACAGTGGGTGCTGTCGATGTGGGGATTGGTTCAATTGGTGTCGCGAGTTCGAATGCATCTGTAAATACGACCACAGGCTTGCGTGGTGTAACAGGTACACCAACCGAAATCTTAACAGGGTTAACGCTCTCTTTGGGTAAAGTGAGTGCCAATATTCAGTTGGGCGCGACGCCACAAGGCGCGATGATTGTACTGAACTCGACCCTACAAGGTGGTTTAACGATTTCCAAGTTGGGTTTAAAAGATGCACAAGGTGGTGGTCAGATTTATTTGGATAACATCTATGTACGTGGTGCCAATAACACTACAGGTGATTTAAATCTGAATGCCAGTATTGGCGTCACTACAAACGGGATTCAAATTAAAAACACCAGCGCTCAAAATATTAATACCTATGTGCAAGGTGTACATTTAGGTACTCAAACTGCCAGTTCAATTGGTGATCTTGAAATTGCAGGGCTGAATATGGGGAATTCGACTATTACCATTAGTGGTCACTAATACGTCATTAATTGCTGCAAAAAAACGCGTGATCGACACGCGTTTTTTTGTATGCGTTATTACAAAAAAATACGTATTTCGTCAAAAAAACCAAAAAAAAGCTGCAATTTCTTCAAAAAAAAGGTATCTTCAAAAGACAGGGAATGTAGAGTATTTGCTCTAAAAAATACAATGAAAATCAGGCATTGCTGCCCCAAAAGTAGAACCAAAAGATTATGTTAGAGATTACCTTAGGGTCGGCATTGATCTATTACTTTGCAACCCAAGCCTTCGATATTAAAGATAAAGCTCCGGGGACAGTTCAATATACCGAAACACTCGATTCCAGAGAGCCATCCTTTACACGTATGCACCGTGAAGCAGTCGTGATCAAGCCCGCTGTGGAAGATCAGTTTCGCGGTATTGTGCGTCAGGCTTATGACTATAGTTGTGGATCGGCTGCACTGACCACATTATTGAATGGCTATGTTGGAACCCAACTGACCGAACAACAAACCATGAATGGGCTGCTCCGTTTTGGCGAATATCAGCGGATTATCGAGCGCAGAAGTTTTTCACTTCTCGATATGAAACGTTTTGTGACCGCTTTAGGTTTGGAAAGTGGCGGTTATCGAGGTGAGTTTTCAGATCTGGTCAATCAGGGACAGCCAGCAATCGTACCGATTTCCTATGCTGGTTTTAAACATTTTGTGGTGTACAAAGGTTATAAAGACGGCCGAGTCTATGTGGCAGATCCAGCACTAGGCAATATCAGTTTCGATGAAGTGCGCTTTAAAGAAGTCTGGGAAAATAACACTTTGTTTTTGATTCAAGTGCCCGAAGCCCAGCGTAAAACGCTATTGGCACTTCAAGACAGTGATTTACGACATGTCGAGGATGCCACAGTCAACCGTTATGCATTGATTGACATGCAGTATCCGACTTTTTATATGGAACGCATCGCAGACAAAGCATCTACGGTTAGAAGGGGTGTAGACAACAACAAGGATTCGATGACCTATGGAGAAAAGGTAAATACATTTATGCGGTTGTATTATAAGCGTAAATAGTTGGGTAAGAAAAAAAATAACGTGGTGGATAGAATGAAGAAGAGAACGCAAGGGATGAACAAAACGTTTTTGGCACTGAGTGTCAATGTGCTCATGATTGGGGGTGTCTATGCGGCAGATGATGTAGCCGCTGCCTCATCACAAGAAAAGTCTGCCGAGCAAGCGACAGCGACACAGTATTCTGAAGCGCCAGCTCAGGGGAGCGTGTTTACCGAGTCGAATAGCACGGCTGCCGCTGAGGCAACAGCAAGTACGCCAGCACCTGCTGTTTCGTCAAATTCGGCGGCTGAGGCACTTCAAAAACAAGAAGGTGATGCCACACAGGAAAGTAATCTTCAAGAAGTTTTCACCTCCAACGAGCGCCAATATTCTCTGATCAAACGTGGTGAAATCTCAAGTTACTACGATATTGATTATACCTACTATCGCGATACACGCTTAGATTTGGCTATTGAAGACGGTACTGTTAATCAGCTTCGAGTTGAAGAAGATGCCAACCACACTTTAACCAATACTTTTACCCTGCAATATGGCCTGCGGGATAACTTAACCTTAACCACATCGATCCCGTTTGTGGCCAAAGCGGATAATTTAAAAGATACCACCACTGCCGGTTTAGGTGATATTGCATTTGGAGCGCGTTGGGAACCTTTCCCACTCCAGACAGGGCGTTTACCTCTTATTTTATTTGGTAATATTTCGACCAAAACGGGCGATAGTCCATACGAAATTAATCCTGTCACGGATTTATCGACCGGTAAGGGCTATTATTCGGCAGGTATTGGTGCAAGTACGCGTAAATATATCGATCCGGTTGTGCTGTTTGCTTCGGTTTCTGCCAACTACGGATTTAAGGAATCAGATCTTAATCAGCGCCGTGGTACACGTACGATCACCGAGTTTGATCCAGGCATTAGTGGTGGCTTCTCGCTAGGCTTTGCATATTCATTCAACTACGACGTGTCATTGACGATGTCGTATCAGCAAAGTTTCAATTTTAATTCTGAATTTACCTATAGTTCTGGTGAAACGTTCAAGCCAGCCGATCAAACATCCTCTATTTTTGCGATTGCTCTTGGTGTACGTGTCTCTCCTAAAACCATTATTAACGGAACATTGGGCATTGGTCTGACTGAAGATGCACCGGATGTCTCTCTTGGAATCTCGTTCCCACTGGATATTGCTGGATTTGCCAAAAAAATTAGCTAAGGGGAGTAGTCGCTATGCGATATCTCAGATTACGCCCGTTAGCATCAGCAATTATTCTGACGGGTTGCTCCAATGTCACTTTTGCACAGCTTGGACAAAACCTTTCTGTGGATGTGCGTTCTCTTGCGCTGGGTAATGCGGTAACTGCCGATCCGCCGGGCATCAGCGCGATTCACTTTAACCCGGCAGCATTAACCCGTATTGAAGGCTTACAAACTGATGTACAGGGCTTAATTGCCAACTTTGATATTCAGCGTGAGTTTTCTGCACCGGCTGGATATAACGTTTTTGGTTATTCCGACGACCCATTGGTGTGTAACGATGGGCCAGAAGTCGCATCGAACTTGTGTACCGACTTTAAAGGTTCGGTTCGCGGCGATGTTGAATATGCCAGTATTTACGTGCCTATTTTGAAAAAAATGGTCGATTTGGGTGAAGGTGTTCCGCTTGCTGCACCTACTGCAGGGATCGCGTATAAGCCGCCCGGTTCTAAAATTACCTATGCCACAGCAGTCTATGCACCTTTGGTCGCAGGATTTGGTGCTGAAAATGGTAACCCAGGAAATTTTATGGGGCAGCAGGTTGCGCTAGAGCGTATTACCTACTTATCGCCTTCATTTGCATTTAAAGTCAATGATGAACTGTCCTTGGGGGCATCGGTTGGAATGTCTTATCAAGCCATTTCATTGAAAACCGATTTACGCTTTCCAAACGAATTAATAGGGGTATTACGTTTAGTTGATGAAGTGGTCTGTGCGCCATTTAAAGACAATCAAGACTTTATCACCGATTTACTTTTACTCGGGATTTGTAATGCTCAAGAGGGTATGAATCCGTTTAACCGCTTTGGACAGTTAAAGGTCACGGTCGAACAGGCGTTAAGCCCAAGCTACAACCTTGGCCTGCTTTGGGAACCGCGTGAAGATTTTAGCTTTGGTATGGTGTACCAAAGCTCGAGTAAAATGCGCCTCAAGGGTAAATATTTTATCGACAATGAACGTGCACCGCGCGAGTTGATTCGCGGTTTAAATTCCTCTGCGACGGGGAGTGTCTTTGCACGTGTGCTTGGTTTTCCTTCCAGTATTCCGGCCACAGAGTCTGGTTTGGTGGCTATGGATTTTGAATATCCAGCCCACTTTCAGGCAGGGATTACCTATAAAATTATTCCCGATTTACAAATCAATTTCGATGTGGGGTGGACAGACTATAGCGCTTGGGACAAATTCCGATTTGAATTTGATCGGCAGGTTTCGGCGTTGCAAATTGCCAAGTTACTTTCCAGCGATATCTCCAATACCAGTCTGGCGCTGCCACTTAATTTTACCTCACCATGGAGCTGGGGAATTGGGGTTGAGTATTCTGCAACTGATCGCTTGAAACTGAGAGCGGGTTATGAGCCACGTTCTTCTGCCATTCCAGACGACAAACGTAATACCCTGATTCCGATCAATAATGCACAGTTATTCGGTCTGGGCATTGGTTATCGTTTTGACGCAGATACCGATGTCGATTTGTCTGTGGGCTTTTTACGCAGTAGAGACAATATTCCGGCAGGCAGCAGCTCCTTGGCCAACCAAACTGGCGTGAGTAATATTTTGCTCAATCCCTATGCAGGTTTAGATGTCAAAACCAATACAAAAGTAACCATTTTGGGGATTAACTACAGGACACGGTGGTAATGAAAAAAAACAGCATCAGACGCACTCGGCTGTGGTTTTGTATGTGTGCTGGATCACTTTTAGTTACTGGCATGAATCTTTATGCAGCCGAATTTTTTACCATTATTGGGCCTGATGGACGTCCTTTGGTGATTCAAAAGCAGACGTCTCAGCGTTCAACAGGTCATTCTGCCGCTCCCAGCTCAAAAGCTCCTTCAAATCCAGTACAAAAGTCCTATCCAACTGCGCCAACTGATGCGTCTACATTGACTCCCGCAGTATCAAGTACCCAAACCCAAACATCTACTGGATTTATCAGTTCAAAAAAAGCGACGAGTCAACAGGTTATACCGCTGGCTGAATCGACTTCAAAGCCTGTAATTAAAGCCACTCATACTGCTGCCGTACCATCGCAATCTCCTCCAAGTGACCAAATGGCTACAAAGAGTGCTGACCAATCGATGCTGAATGTATCGCAACCCACCGTGAAACGTTCAGATCAGATGGCAGTAACAGCTACAAAAAACACAGCGCCATTGCCTGCGGTGAAGACTGATACATCATCAAGCAAGCAGTCACCCTATATTTCCAGTATTGGTGGTGAAGAATACGTCAACAGTGAATATTTAGAAAATCGTGAATTTAACTTGGATGGAAAAAAACGTTTTTACATGATGCCACAAGGGGAGATTGACTCAAAAACGGGTGTTGTGCGTATGCAGTCAGTCGAGCGTGAAAAAGGGGTTAGTCGTTCTTTTTTGAATCAGGTGCTTAAACCGAAGGCAAGTGAAACTCCGACTGAGACACTCGCATTGTCTTCGACCTACTTTATTATGCCTAAGCAAGACGTAACTGAAAGTTTGGATACGACTTGTTTTGAAGGTAAAAAAATTAAGAAAGCCAAGGTTTTCGACACGCAAAAAGAAGTTTCGGTCTGGCCAAGAAAACCGCTTGAAAATACCTTTGATTATGATGTGGTGCGCTTGTCTGAGCCATTAAAGCAAATGAAACTGACCTCATATGCATCGACTCAAACCAATCCCCAATTTTATTGGCCTTTTGTAGTGTTTCTCGATCAGAAAGGCTGTGTACTCGAAGGGGTGAGCGGCTATAAAAATCAAGAGTATCCTGCAACTGCACTTAAATATGCAGCATTAGAAGGCATCATTCGTTTACCCGAAAACGCGCATTATATTTTGATGACACCGTTGGCTTCCGCTCTGGACGTAGAAGACAAGTTACTGACAAATCAAGGACAAATCAAGTTAACGGCAATCCGTTAACCCAAAAGATGGGTACAACAATGAAAAAGAAAATTTTAATTTCGACCGCGCTGACTGCGCTTGTATCTGCACTGGTAGGTTGTGGTGGTGAAAGTGGTAATATTAATGAAGACACCAATAATGGTGTTACCACAAGCACCAGTTGTAAAACCACCGATGCTAACTGCCAAAGTTTCTATATGGTTTATCCAATTGCAGGTCTGAATTTCGATTGTAGCAGTGATAAGGTGAATCATTTCGTGACGGCGCAAAGTGGTAACGCATTTACAGGCGCATGTAAGCTTGGCGATACCGTTAATTTTTCGATCAAGGGTCAAACAGCAGACAAGCAGATTAATCTGGGCAGTCTAGACTTAAAAACCATTTCGCCTATCAATATTGGTCAGCAACCGCTTTCACTGCTTGATATGGCAACCGCAATGGTGGGTAAGGCACCTGCGACATTTGATTTATCGGATGATACCGTTAAGGTGGCCACTGCACTGGTACGTATTTTTCAGGCTTTAGGCGTGCAGCAAAACAGTAATATTGCCGGAGATATTCAGCCTGTTGCCATGACTGAAGATTTCAAAAATGGACTCTCTAAAATTACTCGTTCCTTGAGCGTGAGCGATTTTAAAGACGGCAGCTATGCAGCGGCACTGGTGGGATGGGTCGATGTCTCGACGGTGTCTGAGGCACAGGCATTGAATGTGGTCAAAAAAATGGCCAATATACAAAATGCAGGAATTTACAACGCAGAAATCTTTACCCCAAGCAGCTTGGTCGATTTGGCGATTTTAAAGTACACCAGTGGTTTCCGCGGCAGTTCATCTACAACCAATAAACAAATTATTGCCAATATGTACCTGATGACTGACCGACAAGGCTTAACCTCGGGCTATGGATTACAATGGCAGGGCGTACCTAAAAATACGGGTGATTTGGGTTATCTCACCTTAATTAGTCAGTTTGCACCAACCAAAATGACGGCACAAACACAAAGCACGTGGCTCAATCCACTGACCAAATCGCTGTCTTCGACACAACCTTTTCGATTTAGTTTCGGTAGCAACAGCAGCGACGACTTAAAAATTTTCCAAGGCAAATTACTCGATAACTATTTGGTGGTGGCAACAGACGATTTGTATAAGCGTGCCATGAATACCACGACAGTAGACAGTTCGGTTTTTGGACGGTGGACCAAAACTGCCGACAATGAAACTTTTAACGGAACGATTGATCTGGCCAAGATTAGTCCGATTACCTATCTCGACAGACGTGTATTTAAGTCGAGTAATAACATCAGCTCTGGACGTTATCTATTTCCACTCAATGCCACACTGATCTTTAAGTTTACAGATACCAGTGTTGCAGATGTCAAACTCGGAATCGTGATCGATGAAAATGGCGATATCCGTACCGATATTGGAGCGAATGCCACTACAAATGATATGTCTGGAAATTGTGGAATTTTGACCAATGGCATGCAAGATAACTTCGGTGTGACGCAATATCGGATTGGAACAACAGGTGCAGCCAATTTCTCGGCAAGTGACAAGTCGATCACCATTCGTATGATTTTAAATGAAGCACGATTTGGTCTTTTAGAAGGCGTGCTGCTTGGTTTAAATCAAGGACTTGCAGTCAGTGGAGAAACATCATCAGCCCAGCTTAGCTCTGGCGGTGTAAAAATCAATCTGAATAACTTATTAGACGAAAGCGCGAATTCTCGTGCGCTGTCGATTAGTGATTTTAACAACAACTCGGCAAACTGGGCCAATATTTATGCGGCTTATCAACGGGTTTACAACAATATTTCCAATGTTCAGCCCGCACCGACAACTGCACAGATTGAACTAGCCAAGCGCACATCTGGTACACTAAGCATTGAGCTACCAAACTGTTATAGTGTAAAAAATAAATAATCAACAACATGAAAAAGGCCAGTATGACTGGCCTTTTTTTATTTTATCCTGTGTGATCCAGACGGGTGCCGATGGTTTCTAAATGTACCGGAAAGTGCTGTTGTTTACGGTCTTCAAAGTAATGTCGAAGTGTACGCTCAACACTTGGAAACGCCAGTTCGCTCCATGGAATTTCGTGTTCTTCAAATAACCGCGATTCGATGCTTTCTTCACCTGCACCGAATACGCCGTCTTTGAGCAGGGCTTTGAACAACACGTAGATCTGTCCGATACGTGGAATGTTATACATGCAGTATAAATGTTCAATGTCGATCTCGGCTTCGGCTTCTTCACGCGTTTCACGTGCAGCGCCTTCTTCCATGGTCTCAAACAACTCCATGTAGCCTGCGGGTAAAGTCCATAATCCGTAGCGTGGTTCGATTGCCCGACGGCACAGCAAAACCTTATTGTCCCAAACTGCCAGTGCCCCGCAGATGAGTTTTGGATTTTCATAGTGAATATGGCCACAATTGCCACAAACACGGCGCAATTTATGATCACCTAGCGGGATCTGTTCTTCTGTTTTATGTCCACAAACGATACAAAAACTCATAACAATCATCGGGGCTAAAGATAGCTCAGCATAACTGAATTTTTATTGTTTCGCATCATTTGTATACGACCCCAAAAAAATTGAGCTATGATGGAAAAATAACAAGAATCGAGAGGCGCAAATGAGTGAACAAGGATTAACCCATCGGTTACAACAACGACTACGTTTTGCGCGACGTACTCAACCTGCAGAAGCTGCCGTATTAATTGCGATTACCGATGAAAAAGATCCGAAGGTGTTATTGACGCGGCGTTCTACCCGCTTAAAAAATCATGGCGGAGAAGTCTCTTTTCCGGGCGGAAAACGTGACCGTGGTGATACCAGTAATATCGTGGTGGCATTACGTGAAGCGCAAGAAGAAACGGCACTTAATCCCTTCGATGTCGAGTTGATGGGAGATCTGCCCATGCAGCGTGCCAAAAATGGCATGCTAGTGAAACCCATTGTCGGGCTGATTCCACCCGATGTGCATTTGATACCGCAGCCTACTGAAATCGATCGTATTTTTTTTGCTTCGCTTGAACAATTACTCAATGCGCCGCCAGAACCCCATCAGGTAAAATATATCAAGCAAACGTTGTACTTTCCGAGTATGCGTGTCGAAGATGAGGTGGTCTGGGGTTTAACGGCACGTATGTTGATTTCACTCTTTCAATATGGCCTTGGTTATCAAAAGGAGTGGCCATTCTTATTAAATTCGCCTCTATTTATTCGGCAAAAACTTGAAAAGAACAATAGAAAGGAGTAACTCAGATGATGTATAGCTTTCAAGGACAACACCCTAGAACCAAACACCATCCGTGGAAGGGGTGGATTGCAGGTAATGCGACCGTGATTGGTCAAGTCGAACTGGGTGATGACGTCAGTATCTGGTTTGGAGCGGTCGTTCGTGCAGACAACTGTTTAATCCGGCTGGGCGATTTTACCAACGTACAAGAAAATGCCGTATTGCATACCGATGCGGGAATTGAGTTGGTGGTCGGAGACTATGTGACCATCGGACATCAGGCCATGCTGCATGGCTGCACCATTGGTGATAACAGCCTGATCGGTATTAACGCCGTGATTCTGAATCATGCCGTTATTGGAAAAAACTGTATTATTGGTGCCAATGCCCTGATTCCTGAGGGTAAAGTCATTCCCGATAATTCGGTGGTAATGGGGTCGCCGGGCAAAGTGGTTAAAACACTCGATGATCAGGGTGCAGCACAGCTTAAAATGAGTGCCATGCATTATGCCGAGCACTATAAAAAATATGTGCAGCTTGAACCGTATTTTTTTGATGAATATGAGTCGATTTGAATCTTGGATTCGTGCAAACCGATTACGTTGAATCACTCGCCTGACAGCGGGGAGTAGAGTATGATATTCAGCGTTTTTGTTAATTATATAGCGTAAGGTTTGCATGAAAGTGCTTGCATTGGAAACAGCCAATGAACAATGTTCTGTGGCCTTGATTGATCAACATCAAGAGCTTTTTTTTCAACTTGATGATCGAGCCAAGGCTCAGACTCAAACAATTTTACCCATGATTGAAGCCGCCTTGCGCGATACGCAGACCGAGCTGCATGAACTCACAGCAATTGCATTTAGTCGAGGCCCAGGATCATTTAGTGGTGTACGGATCAATGCTGCTGTGACACAGGCATTGGCATGGGCCAATGACCTGCCGGTGATTGCAGTGTCTACTTTGCAGGCACTGGCGCAGGCCGCTTATCAAACCCATCAATTACAACAGGTGACTGCTGTTTTAGATGCACGTATGCAAGAAGTTTATTTGGCTAATTATGTACTCGATGATGCCGGCATCATGCAACTCGATGGCGAGGAACGTTTGCTGAACTATGCAGATGCTCAGGCAGCAGCTCAGTTTACCGTTGTTGGTTCAGGCGCGCATTTAATCGCGACCACAGAGACACAGGTGGCAGCAGTCCAGCCGAATGCACATCACATTGCATTACTTGCAAGACACTATGCACTCAATGAGCAATGGGTGCCGGCTGAACAGGCACTTCCTGTTTACTTGCGTGACAATGCGTGGAAAAAAATTGCCGAGCAAGGCAAAGCACAGTGATTGCATTACCTTTGTTTTTATTGTTTATTTTTAAAGGATATACCTGATGGTAAATCCAATGCGATTATATACTGTGGCCGAAGTAAAAGATCAGGCAGAAGCGGTTCAACAGCTTCTTCAGACACGCGGTGTGGTCACTGAACTGATCGAGATTGAGCAATTAAATGCCCGTTTCTTAAGACAGCATCCCGAATTGGCCTTATGTGTCGATCATGCAGGGTTATGGCTTAGTGCCAATGGAATGAAAATGCAGCCCGACTGGATGGCTGAAATTCCTCGATTAAAACGTGCCAGCCTAAAATCTGAAATGATTGCACGAGCGTGTCAGTTGGGTGAGCAACCGCATTTAATTGATGCCACTGCGGGCTTAGGACATGATGGTTTGCTCATGGCCAGTCTTGGTGCAGAGGTCACTTTGGTGGAGCGTCATCCTATACTTTTTACCTTGCTCGAATTTGCAAAACAACAGGCCGAACAGGATGCGTATTTAGCGCCTGTCATGGCACGTATGCACTTGATTTTTTCAGATGCTGCCGACTACTTGACGCAGCGAATTGAGCAGCAGGCGATCACTGATGTGGTGTATTTAGATCCGATGTTTCCTCAGCGTGACCAGCATCAGCAAGCAGCCAAGAAGCAGGCTCGGGTAAAAAAACAAATGCAGCTACTGCATCTGTTGTTACCTGAAGATGGGCAGATGGATTTAGGAGATCAACTGTTAGCCCTTGCACGGCAAATGGCAAAGCGTGTGGTGGTGAAACGTCCGAGACACGCCGTATTTTTAAATGATGAGACTCCTGACCATCAATGGCAGGGTGATGCCTGTCGTTTTGATGCTTATTTTCAGCTTTCTCTGTGAGTAAGTGTGATCATTGCTTCAATATTTGCCAAAACTTTGCTATATAGTGAACATGCGTCACCAAGAAAATTGCACTTCGGATTCAACTCATAAAGTGCTTACCAAACTCACGGCCTCCCGAACAATTCTATGATCGACCTCAAACCGTCCATTAACTTTTGGCATGATTTTAAAAGCAACCAAACCGCGGGTTTATGGTTATTTTTGGGGTCGAGACGTTCGCTTCAGGTCATCCATCCCTCAATTTTTCAGCTTTTGGTTTGGGGTGTGTTGGGGGGTGCTGCCAATACGCTATTTAGCTGGTTGGTGGCAGGCGATGGAGGCGCATTTAATTCTCAAGGATTGGTCAGTTACGCGTTATGGCCATTTCTGGCACTGATTGTCGGGATTTTCCTTTCTCAGCGAACCAACAATGCCCGTCTGATGCTGGTACCTGCAATTTTGTGGCTGGTACTGGACACCAATATTGCACTTTTACAAAGTTTGATCCAGTATCTGGGCCAGCTCGACTATTTACCTTATTCATTGTATGACTATTTGCCGAGCATCTTTATGGTGCTGTTTGTATGGCAAAGTCTGGCGGTGGTATGGGTATTTGCCCGTGAATTAAAATGGCCATGGTGGGAGCGTGCACTCATTATGATTGCAACGCTGGTGACTCTGGTGGTGTGGCAGGGATCGGTGCGTAGTCAGCCGATCTGGAAAGTAGAAGATGTTCCTCCTAGCTTTGCCGAAGATGCCTTTTATGCACAGAGTCGCCTACTCAATAAAGCCCTTGAGCAAATTCAGTATGGTGAGTTCGCGCAAAGTCACTGGTACTTTTTAGGGGTGGCAGGTGCCAGTTATCAGGATGTCTTTAAATCTGAAATTATGCGCATTAAAGAGCAATTCGATACGCGTTTTGGCACCATTGGCCGCTCGATGATGCTGGTCAATAATCCAGATACCCGAACCCAGATTCCGTTGGCATCGAAAACCAGTATCGCGTTGGCGTTGAACCGGATTGGTCAACAAATGAACCGTGAAAGTGATGTGCTGTTTTTGTACATGACCTCGCATGGCGCGCCAGATCAGTTTGAAATTGAAAATGCACCGCTAGATTTAGGGCAAGTCGATCCAAAATGGCTACGTGAAGCCCTCGACAAGTCCGGTATTCGCTGGCGTGTCATTGTGGTGTCTTCGTGTTTCTCGGGCAGCTTTATTCCCGCATTACAATCACCAGATACACTGATCATTACGGCATCGGCTGCCGACCGACAATCATTTGGTTGTACCAACGAAGCCGACTATACCTATTTTGGTCGGGCGCTCTTTGATCAGGCCATGCGTGATCATCATTCAATGAAAGATGCATTCTTGCAAGCCAAGCAAACCGTCGCAAAATGGGAACAGGCACAAGGTTTTGAGCCTTCCGAGCCACAATGGATGATTGGTAAAAATATGGAATTGATGCTACCTCAACTTGAACAACATTTATTCCCACAACAAACTGTGCCACAGGCCAGCGTAATTTCACATGAGGAAAAGACCCATGGAACTGCTGCAAAAAAACAAGTGTTATGACGGAGAACAACGAATTTATCAATTTGAGTCGACCCATTTAAACGGGACTACTCGATTTGGGATTTTTTTGCCGCCTGCGGCACTTGAAGGCAACCGCTGTCCGGCGCTGTTTTATCTGGCTGGCCTCACCTGTACCGAAGAAACCTTTGCAATCAAAGCACATGCTCAGCGTCTGGCTGCACATCTTGATTTGGTTTTGATTATGCCAGATACCTCACCGCGAGGTGAAGACGTGGCCAAAGGCGATCATTGGGATTTGGGGCAGGGAGCAGGTTTTTATATCAATGCCACTGAGCAGCCTTGGCAAGCCCATTATCAAATGGAAAGTTTTATTGCCGAGGAGTTATATGCTTTGGTGCAACAAGAATTTCCAGTCGATTCTAGTCAGATCGGCATCATGGGCCATTCGATGGGCGGGCATGGGGCATTGACGCTAGCGTTTAAGTATCCTGAAAAGTTCAAATCCGTTTCTGCATTTGCACCAATTTGTGCGCCTGTACAATGTCCGTGGGGCCAAAAAGCATTTTCACATTATTTGGGGGCAGATCAAGCCGTATGGCAAGATCACGATGCAAGTGTATTGGTTGAAAGCAAAGGTGCTTTGTTTAAAGATATTCTGATTGATCAGGGCATGGATGATCAGTTTTACGATCAGTTAAATCCAGATATATTTCAACGTGCATGTCAAACAGTGGGGCAGCCTCTCACCTTAAGAAAACATGCAGGTTATGATCACGGTTATTATTTTATTCAGAGCTTTGTTGAAGATCATTTGCAATTTCATGCTGTACAGCTTGAAGGATAAATGTATAAATTCAACCTATTGAAAGTGAAGCAGAAATGCTTCACTTTTTTTATTTTAAAGCGTATCCCATGTTGCATCAAACTCATGTTGTGCCATTCGGTTCAAGTGCTCAATCACCACACCTTCAAGGCGGCTATGATCGTCAAGATCACTTTCAATACGTGCTACAAGCGCCGTATCTGAAGGTGTTAAAATGACGGTTGCTGTCGGCATCAGAATTCGAAATTCTGTTTCTGACTCTGCCACTTCAAATTTGTGTTTCCAATGATTGACTAGGCGTTTCGCAATACGTTTACCGTCTTGTGTATCAAGTGTTGTTTGTGTTTTCACTGTGCTGTCCTCAAGTATAGATCCTGACATTAGCAAATTTTACAGCGGGATAGTACCGGCCAAACGAGAATGCTGCGTTGCAATTTTGCAATCTCTTGCGCTGAAACTGTGTAGGATAAACAGGCAGTCTGTACTTGATTTTGTTATACTGTTGCTCTTGTTCTTCAGTTTGCCAGGTCGTATATGTCCAAGCCGTATTTGATTGCTCCTTCTATCTTGTCTGCCGATTTTGCCCGTTTAGGTGAAGATGTCGAACGTGTTTTGGCGGCGGGTGCAGATGTCGTTCATTTTGATGTGATGGATAATCATTATGTACCGAATCTGACCTTTGGTGCGGGTGTATGTAAGGCGCTTAAAAGTTATGGCATTCAGGCACCAATTGATGTGCATTTGATGGTATCGCCAGTCGATCGAATGATTGGGGATTTTATCGAAGCAGGTGCAGACATTATTACTTTCCATCCAGAAGCATCTGATCACATCGATCGCTCACTGCAACTGATTAAAGCAGGTGGTGCTAAAGCTGGATTGGTATTTAACCCGGCAACGCCTTTGCATTATCTTGATTATGTGATGGATAAAGTCGATCAAATTTTACTCATGAGTGTCAACCCGGGGTTTGGCGGACAGAAATTCATTCCAATGACACTCGACAAATTACGTCAGGCACGCAAATTGATTGATGCCAGCGGTCGTGATATTCGCCTTGAAGTTGATGGTGGTGTTGGCCCAGCCAATATTCGCGAGATTGCTGAAGCAGGTGCGGATATGTTTGTTGCGGGTTCAGCCATTTTTGGAAAACCAGACTACAAAGCGGTTATTGATGAAATGCGATTAGAGCTGGCCAAAGTGGGCACTCAGTCTGTATAAGAGTAAACACTTTAATTTATACATGTCCTGTGGATAACTTTGTTTATAACTATATGGATAACCGTGTTCATAAGTGTATGGATAAACTGGTGATAGAATAATCAATCATAAAACAATTGCTTATTTACGCATCGGTTTTGGTTTAAAAAGCACGCAATATGCGTGCTTTTTTTACGAGTGAACGTTTCGAATAACATTTTATTTTTGGGTTGAAATGTTGTTAAAGTGAGTGCTCAAACTTCTAGCAATACGCACAATTATAAACTGAGCGATATAAATGAGGATTGAGCCTGTGCACGAATTTGGCTATGCTAGATAAGGGTATGTAATAGCAAAGACATCACTATTTTTTTTGGAGCACTGGGTTTGAACGTGCGTTTTCGTCGATATCGCTGGTTGGTGTGGCTCATGATGATCTTCATGAGCTGGAGCAGCTTTGCCATGGCATCGACAACGCTACAACACGCATCACTTTCAAATCAAGGCATCTCGCTGCAACATTTAAATCATTCGACGCATGATCATGGTGTCATGTCTGATTGTCATCAATCAGTGATGAAACATAGCCACGCCACACAGGCAACAGAAAAACCTGTCGGATCAGATTGTGCCAGTATCAATGATCATTCCAGTCAATTCTTTGCAGACTGCCAAAAATGTACACCATTACATTGTCAGATGATCAGTTGTGTCATGTTGGGCGAAATCCCCATAATCGCCTTGCCGACATCGTACACGCTGGTGTCGAGTACAGCCATAGACTATGGTTCAAATACTGAGAGTGGCTATCTCACAGATATTTTACGTCCTCCTAGAGCCTAATCTCGATTTAGATCTTTAACGTTTCACGTTTAATGTTTTTTAAATTTTGAGGTTAGTCATGAAATTAAAATTGCCAACCCTGTGGTTTGCTGCAATGTGTCTGGTGCTGTCCAGCACGGCCAGTGCAGTGGTAAAAACCTATCATCTGACGATTGATCAACACAACATCAATCTCAATGGAAAATCAGTCAGTAAAATCACGGTAAACGGGCAGTTTCCAGCGCCGTTGCTGGAATTTAACGAAGGCGATGAGGCCGTCATCCATGTACACAATAACTTAAAGAAAGAACAAACCGCACTGCATTGGCATGGATTATTATTACCCGGCTTGATGGACGGCGTGCCGGGATTCAACGGATTTCAAGGAATTCATCCGAATGGTGATTTCGTCTACCGTTTCCGTGTTCGTCAAAATGGCACCTATTGGTATCACGCTCATAGTAAGGGGCAAGAGCAAGACGGACTCTATGGGCCATTGATTATTTATCCAAAGCCAAGCCAGCATCAAGATGCAGCGCCTCCTGTGCAGCGTGACTATGTGGTAATGCTTTCAGATTCACATCCGACTCGTGGCGATCAGATTTTAAAAAATCTGAAGAAAGATGCAGAGTTTTATCAAAACCGCCGTGAAACATGGTCGGATGTGTGGCAACAGGTGAAGCATGAAGGCGCGAAAGCCACATGGCAAGATCGCAAAATGTGGAATCAGATGCGTATGCTGAAAACGGATTTGTCCGATGTGAGTGGTTATACTTTTCTGGTCAATGGCAAAGCACCAGACCAAAACTGGACCGGCCAATTTCTGCCAGGCGAACGTATTCGATTGCGTTTTATCAATGCCGCAGCAATGTCATTTTTTGATGTACGGATTCCCAATTTAAAGATGACGGTCGTGGCTGCCGATGGTCAACCTGTTCAACCTGTATCGGTAGATGAATTTAGAATCGGTGCTGCCGAAACCTATGATGTCGTAGTACAACCTCAGCACGATGCCTATCAGATTCAGGCCGAATCGATTGACCGAACCGGATTTGCTTTAGCATCACTCATCAATAAAAATGCCACTCATCTTAAAGCTTTTCCTGCACCTGTGGCACGGCCTCGCACTGTACTGACCATGCAAGACATGGGACACGCTCACATGAGTACACCTGCACAGGCACAAGACATGTATACCACTGAACATGATTCGATGCCGATGCAAGAAGATCATGCACACATGCAACACATGCCGATGGCCTCCATGGATCAGCAGCACATGATGCAAAACGATGATACCCGTATGCAGGGCTGGTCGAATGCCGCCACGCCAAAGGGTATGAAAGCCCTCAGTTACGCCGATTTACGTGCTCGCACGCCACAGACAGATCTGCGTGCTCCAGATCGAGAAATTGAAATTCGTTTAGGCGGTACGATGGAGCGTTATATCTGGACGATGAATGGACAAAAGTTTTCAGAGGCCAAGCCGCTTCAGGTCAAATATGGCGAGCGTGTTCGGCTGAAATTTATCAATGAGAGCATGATGGCGCATCCTATGCACCTACATGGCATGTTTGTACAACTTGAAAATGGTCAAGCACCTGAAAATCTTCCCTACAAGCACACCATTATTGTTCCTCCAGGGCAAACTGTGAGCGCACTTTTAACCGCAGATGAGGTGGGCGAGTGGGCCATTCACTGTCATTTGCTCTACCATATGTCGGCAGGCATGATGAATAAGCTGATTGTTGCGCATACCGATCACAACTCAGATACAGCATCAAGTGCTTCATCTGTCGCGGAGCTTGTACCAACGTCATCACAAGGAGCTCATCATGCGCATCACTAAAATGACCTTGTGTATCTGCATGGCATTAGGCAGTACAGGAACGATTGCACAAACTTCAAATGAGCAGATGTATACCCATTCTCACGCTATCATGCCAATGCCAACGACCACTCTAAAAGATACACATCTTGCATATCAGGAGTCCGATGAAGCGCAACATCATCGCGATCAGCACGGCGGACAGTGGTATCAGGCCACACAAGTGGATACTCAGTGGATGGTAAATACCCACGGCAAAGGTGCAGTACAATCGGAACTGCGGAGTTGGTGGGGAACAGATGAAAACAAGCTGTATCTCAAGGCAGAACTTGAGAAAGAAGAATCTGCGTCTGCTTCACGCAATATTTCTATGCGCTATAGCCGGATGATTTCTGATTTTTGGGATATTCAAACGGGCTTAAGGTATCGTGATGATGCATCAGAATCAGCAGATGAGGCACTTGATGGCGTGATTGCACTACATGGACTGGCGCCATACTTTTTTGAAACGGATCTCTCGCTGTTTATAGGCGCACATGGCTACACTGGCTTAAGCGTCGAAACCGAACGAGATGTGTTGCTGACGCAGAAGATTGTAATAAAACCGTATTTGAAAGCGGATATTGTGATCTCGGATCAATCGTCAGAAGCTGCTGAAACCGGTTTGAACGAGCTGAAAACCGGATTACAAACACGCTATGAAATTAACAAAAAAGTGATGCCATTCGTTGATGTTGCATATCATTATAAGCAGCATCCCACAGCACTTTTTTCCGTTTCAGATCGAGCGTGGTGGTATGGTGCGGGCGTAACGTTTAAGTTTTAATGTAAGTTTTTTGAAATAAGCCGCTGATCAACGTATCAGCGGTCACCGATGTAATGCTCATGGTGCATAAATGAATTTAAAACAGCAGTATCAAACCAATCTGATTACCGATGCTTTGCTGCATTCGCTGCACACTCAATCACCATGTACTGTGATGTCTCAAGAATTATTGAATATTCCAGTCGATGACGATCTCAACCGTCAGTTTATGAGTTTTTATTATTTGCCTGAGCTCACCCCCGTGACTCAGCAGCAAATTAGAACGTGCTTGAATAATTTAGACCATGTGGGTTATGTCGAGCTTGATCAGCAAACCCATCACTTGGCAATTTATCATGATGGCCCCGTACAGCCTATTGAAGCGCATTTAAATCAAAATGGAATTCAATTGGTATTTCAGCAAACCCAGACCAATTATATCCCTGAGCCAATCGACTGGTCTTATATGCAGCGGCGTAATCAGATGATTAGCTGGTTGCTTAGTATTAATCTGGTGATGCTGATCGTGACGTTCCTCACCGGAGTGATTGCTTCTTCTACCGCGTTGATGGCGCTCGGGTTGATTTTACTGAGCGATGTGATGATCTATGCCATGATGCTCTTTGCGATTCAGGAAAAACAAGTCGGCTTATACAAACTCACCCGCGCAGGCGTGTATTTACAATTGGGCTTAAGCCTGCTGTTGATGTTTGGTGTGGCCTTACAGATTGTGATGCGTCAATCCGCCATGTCGCAAATGGTGGTGCTCGTGGGGTTACTGGCGCTCCTTACCATGCTGGTGAATATGTGGTTGTTGATACAGACCCACGCGGCCGAACTGGATTTAAACTGGAAAACATTACTGAGTTTTTATGAAGTGGTATTTAGTCTTGCGGTGGTGATTGCGGGTTTGCTGTGCCTTCAACTTAATTCGAACTGGCCAGATATTGTGATGACAGTGCTCATGGTGATGTTCTTGCTCAATCGTTCCCGCAAAGTGTTTCAGAAAAAAACCTCGTTTGTGATTCAGTAATTGATTTTGTTATATACCAATAATGTGGGCTTTTGCTTTTTTAATGACCCATCCTATATTAAAGTATTGAAGTTGAGGAGGAACGACCTCCCCCAGAGTGGGAAAATTATCAGGCCGACCTGATTATTCAATAAGGATGTAAGCATGGCTTGGTTGATTCTGATTCTTGCTGGTTTTTTTGAAGTGATATGGGCGTACTCGATGAAGCTCTCTGAAGGCTTTACGCGCCTTGTACCAAGCGTTGTAACGATCATTTTTATGCTGTTAAGCGTTATTTTACTCTCGATTTCAATGCGTACACTACCGCTTGGTACTGCCTATACCGTCTGGACAGGAATCGGTGCGATTGGCTCATTTGTATTGGGGATTTTTCTATTGCACGAGCCAGTGAGTGCCATGAGAATGCTCGCTGCTGTCTTAATTGTTTCGGGTTTGGTTCTTATGAAACTGTCTACACATTAAGCCGAATGAAGTAATTTAAACCGATTCAAGCTGGCAATTGACCATCCACTTTATCCCGAACTGATCGGTAAAGGCGCCATAAAGGGCACCCCAAAAGGTTTTCTGTAGTTGCGTCTCGATGTGTCCACCTGCCGAGAGTAAATTAAAAAGACGTCGTGCCTCAGTCTCATCGTGATCCAGATTAATCGAAATATAGTGATTATTGCCTTTGCTGAGTCCGCGCGAGTCTGCTGCACAGAATTGTTCATTGATATCAGATCCCATCAGCACGGTATAGGCATTGATGGGTAAAGAGACATGCAAAATCTGTTGACGTTGCAGATCGGAAAGCGACTGGCCGTCTTCGGCGGGGATATCCCCGTATCGAGTGAGTTGTGCAAAATGACCACCAAATACCGATTGATAAAAGATAAACGCGGCTTCGGTTTCACCAGCAAAGTTGAGATAGTGATTAAGCTGCATCGGGGTGATCCTAAACGATGATAATAATGTTTTTAATTTAGTCTCTTTTGAGCAAAAAACAGTATTTTTTATCGGAAAATACAAAAAAACTCCCGCTGAGGCGGGAGTCATCATCTATAGATTTTTAGTGTTTCAGAGCAGTTCAATGGCCACCGCGGTCGCTTCACCACCGCCAATACACAAGGCAGCAATACCTTTGCGTCCTCCGGTACGTTTCAGCGCATGAATCAGCGTCAGAATAATTCGTGAACCGGTAGAGCCTACAGGATGGCCGAGCGCACATGCACCACCGTGGATATTCACTTTTTCGGTGTCCAGTTTGAAATCATCAATCGCACACATGGTTACCATTGCAAAGGCTTCGTTAATTTCCCATAAATCGACTTCATCTGCTTGCCATCCAGCCTTGTCTAAAACTTTTGCAATCGCACCTACAGGGGCAATGGTAAACTCTGAAGGGTGCTGAGAGTTGGAAGCAGTCGTAACAATCTTGGCCAGTGGTTCAAGTCCGCGCTGTATAGCAAGCTCATTTGAGCATAAAACTAGAGCCGAAGCGCCATCTGAAATTGAGCTCGAATTGGCAGCGGTAATGGTGCCATCTTTGGCAAAAGCAGGCTTTAAACTCGGAATCTTATCAAGTTTGGCGTTCAGGGGTTGCTCGTCTTGTTCGACCACAACATCGCCTTTACGCGAAGTGACCGTGACAGGCACAATTTCGTCCTTAAAATATCCAGCCTGAATAGCGGTTTGTGCACGTTGAAGCGAACGAATTGCGAAATCATCCATTTGTTGACGTGTGTAGTGACGCTGGCTGGCCATATCTTGAGCAAAAGAACCCATGAGCCGGCCAGTTTCGGCATCTTCCAAACCATCTAAAAACATATGATCTTTGACTTCGCCGTGCCCCATACGATAACCAGCGCGAGCTTTACTGAGTATGTAAGGTGCATTGCTCATTGATTCCATACCACCGGCTACTACAATTTGAGCGCTTCCCGCTTTGATCGCATCGGTGGCCTGCATCACGGCTTTCATGCCTGAACCACAAAGTTTGTTAATGGTCACAGCACCCGTTTGATCGGGTAAACCTGCTTGACGCATGGCTTGGCGCGCAGGCCCTTGTTTAAGACCAGCTGGGAGTACGCAGCCTAAAATGACTTCATCAACATCGTGAGGCGCTAAACCAGCACGGTGGATCGCTTCTTTAATGGTTACAGCACCCAACTCTGGCGCAGAAACTGAAGATAAAGCACCTTGAAAACCGCCCATAGCGGTACGTGCACCATTAACAATCACGACGTCTGTCATGTTATTTACTCCAAGTTCGTTATTATGCGGTTGTATTTGATCGTGACAGCAGTATAGTCAAAATTTAAGCTAATACTGCTTGTGTAGACAGCGGATAGCTAGACTGTCCAGTTCTCATGTTGGGCAATCGGCAAGGGTTTCGACACGAAAGTGCCCCATGCGGCTGATCACCAGACGTTTATGACTGACTTTTTGCGAACAATAAAAAAAGCTTCCATTTGATCCGATTGGCAAGCCACTTGCGGCCCGAAACATCAAATGGTTAGATTGCAAAGTGCCTTTCCAAGACAGCATGCCATAACGGGTATTCCAGTCTGTACTCGATAGCAGATCTTCATTGAGATCTCGCTGCCGGTTACGGTTTTGATCTAAAAATACAATAAAGCCCTTGCTCCAGTCATCGCTACAGGTTTGCTTGTCTATACTCGGGCAAAGCACAACGTTATGACGATACAGCACCGCATCGGACTTTGCTTTTTGTATGTGAATTGTGAGTGTTCTTGGGATATGGTTGGCTTCTTGAGTCGCCATAACATGCTGATAAGTCGGTACTCCGACACCAATTAAAATGCTTAAAACCGTGAGGGTAACGATAAATTCAATTAAACTAAAACCTAAAAAATTGTTATGCATAGTAAAGGAATGTCCATCATTTGTAGTTTTTTTCTTTTTTTAACAGTTGATTACCTTAAGCGTGTTGCAAAAATAAACGAATTGAAATATTTATTACCTAAGCGTTTTAATGCTGTTAAAATAAAGAAAGCGTGAAGAGTTGGTTATTCACAGAAATAAATTGAGTAAAAAGTTACCGAATTACAACGGAAATTGTAAGTAATTTTGTCAATAATTTACTTGATTAAAGTTATCAAGCACTTGGAAATCAGTTTAAGTGTTTGTATGATTCAACGTGAGTAGCTTAAAAATAAAACTGGGGTACAAAAATAGCTTATCTCAGGAAGCCAAATAAATTTTAGGCTGAGCTTGAACAACAAACAATTTGTTATCTCTGGAGGATATCCATGAAATTGAGTCGTATTGCACTTGCTACTATGCTTGTTGCTGCTCCACTAGCTGCTGCTAATGCTGGTGTTACAGTAACTCCATTATTACTTGGTTACACATTCCAAGACTCTCAACACAACAACGGCGGAAACAAAGGTGACCTAACGAATGGTCCTGAGCTTCAAGACGACTTGTTTGTTGGTGCAGCACTTGGTGTTGAATTAACTCCATGGTTAGGTTTCGAAGCTGAATATAACCAAGTTAAAGGTGATGTAGACGGTGCTCTAGCAGGTGCTGAATACAAACAACAACAAATCAACGGTAACTTCTACGTTACTTCTGATTTGATCACCAAAAACTATGACAGCAAAATCAAGCCATACGTATTACTAGGTGCTGGTCACTACAAGTATGATTTTGACGGTGTTCCACGCGGTGCGCGCGGTACAACTGAAGAAGGTACTTTGGGTAATGCAGGTGTTGGTGCGTTCTGGCGTTTGAACGATGCATTGTCTCTTCGTACTGAAGCGCGTGCAACTTACAACATCGATGAAGACTTCTGGAACTACACAGCACTTGCTGGTTTGAACGTTGTTCTTGGCGGTCACTTGAAGCCTGCTGCGCCTGTAGTAGAAGTTGCTCCAGTTGAGCCAACTCCAGTTCAACCTCAACCACAAGAGTTGACTGAAGATCTTAACATGGAACTTCGTGTATTCTTTGATACAAACAAATCAAACATCAAAGATCAATACAAGCCAGAAATCGCGAAAGTTGCTGAGAAATTGGTTGAATATCCAAACGCAACTGCTCGTATCGATGGTCACACAGACAACACTGGTCCACGTAAGTTGAACGAACGTTTGTCTTTGGCTCGTGCAAACTCTGTGAAGTCTTCACTTGTTAACGAATACAACATCGATCCAGCTCGTTTGACAACTCAAGGTTTTGCTTGGGATCAACCGATTGCTGACAACAGCACGAAAGAAGGCCGTGCAATGAACCGTCGTGTATTCGCTACGATCACTGGTAGCCGTACAGTAACTGTTCAGCCTGGTCAACAAGCTCAATAATCTGAGTTTGATCAAATAAAAAAGCAGCTCTTCGGAGCTGCTTTTTTTTGTCTGATTGAAATTAAATAATTCATAGTATTCACCTTAAAATTCGTTGTAATGCCCGTGTTTTAGCCATTGTTTGCTTTGTTTGCGATCACGGCGATGCTGTGTGCGCGGTTGTTCAGTTTCATGTAAGCCGCCTTTTTGAAGCAGTGGTGATAATGCGACTTTATTTCTAGCCTGAATTTTAGATGCAGCTTTGAGTTTCATCATGCTTCCTATTGGAAATTAAAGATTTGTGTAAGTGACTAATACCTCGTACAAAGGATAAAAAACCCAGCGATTGCTGGGTTTCATTGACAGTGTGACGGATAATCGAGTTGTTGTCTACTCTGTTAAGTGACTAGCATTACAGATCTTTATCTGCTTTGACATTCATCTCTTGGTAAGTCACCAATTTAGTTTTGTATTTCCATTTGTAGCCTAACCAGATTGCCAAAAACAATGGGATACTAATATACGTTGAGAGTAATCCCATCCAGTCGATTTTGCCACCCAGAAGGGCTTGATAGTTTTGTCCTAAAATAATAATCGAACATAAAATAAAAGCAAACCACGGTGCAAATGGAAAAAATTTGGCTCGATAGGCTAAATCTTCAAGTTTATAACCTTGTGCAACATAGCCTTTACGGAAACGATAATGTGAAATCGCAATACCTAGCCAAACAATGAAGCCACACATGCCTGACATGTTGAGTAACCAGTTAAAGACTTCCTGTTGTCCAATAAATGTGGTTAGGAAACACAAAGCTGCAATGGCTGTAGTGGCATAAAGTGCATTCATTGGCACGCCACGACGGTCAAGTCGAGCAAACCATTTTGGCGCACGGCCTTCTTTGGCCATATCCCACAGCATGCGGGTAGAGGAGTACATGCCCGAATTTCCAGCCGAAAGAATTGCAGTTAAAATCACTGCATTCATTAGACTTGCAGCAAAGGCAAATCCTGCTTTTTCATAGAGTAAGGTAAAAGGTGATAATGCAATATCTGAGCTATGCGCAGCTTGAAGCAGACGTGGATCGTCGTAGCTGACCAATGTGCCAATGATAAAAATACAGACCACATAAAACAGTAGAATTCGCCAGAAAATCTGTTTGATTGCAAGTGGAATAGTACGTTTTGGATCTTTAGATTCACCTGCCGCAACGCCGACCATCTCAGTTCCCTGAAATGAAAATCCAGCAATCATGGCCACACCAATCATCGCCTGCAAGCCGCCCACGAAAGGCGCGTCTTTGTATGTCCAGTTGCCAAAAGTGGCTATATTGGGTGTCAGCATGATTTTAATAATCATGGCCATCCCAATAATGATAAAGGCAATAATTGCGACCACTTTGACCATTGAAAACCAGAATTCACTTTCACCAAAACCCTTAACGGTCATGGCATTGATGGCAAAAATCACCACCAAGAAAATAGCACTCCAGTAAAATCCTGGAATGTCGGGGAACCAGAATTTCATAATCAACTGTACTGCCACCAGCTCAAAAGCTACGGTAATGGCCCAGTTATACCAGTAGTTCCAGCCCAGCGCGAAACCGAAGCCTTCTTCTACATAACGGTTACCATAGGTAAAGAAAGCGCCCGAGGTTGGATTATGCGTTGCCAGTTCGCCTAGACTGGTCATCAAAAAGTAAATCATGACGCCGATGAGCACGTAGGCCAGCAGGGCACCGCCAGGTCCCGCATTGGCAATAGTCGAGCCGGATGCAAGGAATAAACCTGTGCCAATTGAGCCACCAATGGCAATCATATTTAAATGACGAGCACCTAGCTTACGCTGGAGCTGATCAGGTTGAGTCGTTTCGCTCATGAAAATTCCTTACTTTCCTAAAGTTGCTTTGGCATAAAGCACCTTGAAGCCTTGTTGATCTGCTTTTATTTGACATTGGCCAAAGGCTTGTTCAATCAAAACGGGATAATTTAAAAAACGATTCGCCACGATCCACAATTCACCGTTTGCCTTTAAGTGTTTTTTTGCTGTTGTACACAGACCCTCACTGGCGGCATAGTCGGTATGAATCCCTTGGTGAAAAGGTGGATTACTTACAATAGCATCC
Source organism: Acinetobacter sp. 243_ASPC (assembly GCF_001054715.1). Lineage (NCBI taxonomy): Bacteria > Pseudomonadati > Pseudomonadota > Gammaproteobacteria > Moraxellales > Moraxellaceae > Acinetobacter > Acinetobacter sp. 243_ASPC. The sequence goes on from NZ_JVOR01000028.1 coordinate 34,829, forward strand.
AAATCCGATGGTGCATCATGAATGCCCGTTACCGCACAAAGCTGTAACTGATCCGGATTGAGTCCATTTAGACGAAATGTCATCTCTGTAGAACATAGTGCGAATGCATCCACATCCATGGCGTAAATCTTGTTTTGCGGATTTAACTGCGCTAAAGATGCACTTAATACCCCTGCACCACATCCGAAGTCGGCAAGTTTACCCGATTTTATCTGTTCAAGATAAGGTAAAAGTACGGCTGTTCCGACATCAAGCTGACGCTGACTAAATACACCTGGCAACGCACAGACCGTGAGGCTATTTTGTGCAACTTCAACCGTATACTGTTGTACCCATTGTTCAAGTGGTCGCAACTGCTCGGTTTTGTCTATTTTAGTCTGCCAAAGCTGGCAATGTCGTGCACTGTCCAGTTTTATGGTCTTGCCATAATCGAGTAACTGTTTGGCAGCACGTTCTACCCCCCCTTTTTTTTCACCGACCAAAAAAATAGACTGGCCTTGAGTGAGGTGACTGACCACCACGTGCAAAATATAGCGCAGTAGTTCTTTAGATTTGGGAACAAAAATAATCACCTGATCGGGTGTAACCGACGGAAAATGTACACCAAAACTGGTCACAATCGATTGCTGTTCAAAATATTGATGATCGGCAAAATTCCACGTCCAAACAGACGCTTGCGCGTGCTGATTCAGTTCATGGCATAAGCCATCGGCAGGCGGATTGATCAATAGCACCGTGCCAGAAAAATATTGATGCTGTCGAAGTACCACTTCACTGCGTGGATCCATCTTAATCTCTCATGAAGAACAAAGCCCAGTTCTCACTGGGCAAAATGTAAATACCATCTAAATTATTGTTTATGTTCAGGCAAAACAATATTTAGGATCAGTGCTGCAAGCCCACCAGTGGCCACGCCTGAACTAAAAATATTTTTAAACAATTCGGGTAAGTGTTCCAGAATTTGCGGTACTTGTGCAACACCTAAACCCAGTGCCAGTGAAATGGCAATAATCAGTAGGGCACGTCGATCTAAATGAATACCAGATAAAATATTAATACCTGATGCTGCCACCGCACCAAACATGACCATAACAGCTCCACCCAAAACCGCTTGCGGTACGGCTTGAATAATGCCCGCAACAGCAGGGAACAGTCCAAGTAAAATCAGCAGTACCGCAATCCAAATCCCAACATAGCGGCTGGCCACACCCGTGAGCTGAATCACGCCATTGTTTTGTGCAAATACTGAGCTTGGAAAGGTATTAAACAGACCCGCCAGTAGTGAGTTGGCGCCATTAACCAGTACGCCACCTTTAATTCGTTGCATCCACTGTGGGCCATTGACCGCCTGATTTGAAATTTTACTGGTTGCGGTAATGTCACCGATGGCTTCAAGTGAAGTCACCAGATAAATAAACGCCATTGGAATAAACAGACTCCATGAAAAACTCAGCCCAAAATGCATAGGCGTGGGAATCTGAACCAATGGTGTTTCATTTAAACCTGAAAAATTTAAATGACCCATAAAACCCGCAAGAATATATCCCACAATTAAAGCAATCAGAATGGCAGAACTCTTGATCCAGATCACCTGAATACGATTGAGAAGAATAATAATTGCCAACACCGTGCATGACATAATGAGGTTATCGCTGCTGGCAAAGGTCTGATCTTGCATGGCCTGATAACCACCGCCCATACTGATCAGGCCTTCTTTGATTAAAGTGAGTCCGATCAGTAACACCACAATACCAGTCACCAGCGGTGTAATCAGGGTTTTGATCCAAGGTAAAATACGCGATACACCCATTTCAATAAATGAGCCGGCAATCACCACACCAAAAATAGCAGCCATGACTTGATTGACAGGCGTACCGGCCGCCACCATAGCGCTACCAATCCCAATAATGGGGCCAATAAAGTTAAAACTGGTACCTTGCACGATCAAAAGACCAGCCCCCAGAGGGCCGACTTTTTTACATTGTAAAAATGTGGCTACGCCAGAAATTACCAATGACATCGACAAGATCATGTTGGTTTCTTCACGTGAAACCCCCAATGCCAGACAAATCAGCAAGCCTGGTGTCACAATCGGAACAATAATTGCGAGTAAATGTTGCAAAGCTGCCAAGAATGAGACAAACGGTGCAGGTCGATCATTCAAACCATACACAAGGTCGAGTTGATCGTTGTTTTTAGAGGGAAAATTGGAAGAATCAGACATGTAAAATCATCGGTCAGCTACGACAAGGTGGCGGTATTCTAATCGAGATGAGGGAAATAATAAAAGATAATAGACAAGAGGTGAAAAAAACGCGGCTATGTCAATAAACTGTCACTACTTTTATGTAGCATTTTTCTGTATAATTTGCCCTCAAGTTTTAGGCTTATCGAATTTTCATGTCAGATATCAAAAATCTCCGCAATATTGCAATTATTGCACACGTCGACCACGGGAAAACTACCCTTGTCGATAAACTTCTTCAACAATCAGGTGCACTTGGCGATCGCGCGGGTGAGATTGAGCGTGTCATGGACTCGAATGCGCTTGAGAGCGAGCGTGGTATTACCATTCTTGCAAAAAACACAGCAATCAAGTGGCTCGACAAACGTACCGACACCGAATACCGTATTAACATCGTAGACACCCCGGGACACGCCGACTTCGGTGGCGAAGTTGAACGTGTAATGTCGATGGTTGACTGTGTATTGTTGCTTGTTGACTCTCAAGAAGGCCCAATGCCACAAACGCGTTTCGTAACTCAAAAAGCGTTTGCACGTGGTTTGAAGCCAATCGTGATTATCAACAAAGTCGACAAGCCAAGCGCACGTTGTGACTGGGTGATCGATCAAGTATTTGACTTGTTTGATAACTTGGGTGCAACTGATGAGCAGTTGGACTTCCCAATTGTTTATGCATCTGGTCTTCGTGGTGTTGCAGGTCCTTCACCAGAAGAATTGGCTGAAGACATGACGCCGTTGTTTGAAACGATTGTAGACATCGTTGAACCACCAGCAGTTGATGTTGATGGTCCGTTCCAAATGCAAATTTCATCACTCGACTATAACAGCTTCGTAGGTGTAATTGGTGTTGGCCGTATTCAGCGCGGTTCAGTAAAAACCAACACACCTGTTACTGTGATTGATAAAGAAGGCAACACACGTAACGGTCGTATCTTAAAAATCATGGGTTACCATGGTCTTGAGCGTGTCGATGTAGATTCTGCATCTGCAGGTGACATCGTATGTATTACCGGTATCGATGCACTCAACATTTCAGACACCATTTGTGATCAGAAAAATGTTGAAGCGCTTCCACCATTGTCTGTTGATGAACCAACCGTATCGATGACTTTCCAAGTCAACAACTCACCGTTTGCTGGTAAAGAAGGTAAGTTCGTGACTTCACGTAACATTCGTGAACGTCTTGACCGCGAATTGATTCACAACGTTGCACTTCGTGTCGAAGACACAGACAGTCCAGACCGTTTCAAAGTATCTGGCCGTGGTGAACTTCACCTTTCAGTTCTAATTGAAAACATGCGTCGTGAAGGTTTCGAGTTGGGCGTATCGCGTCCACAAGTAATCATCAAAGAAATTGATGGCGAAAAACAAGAACCTTACGAAAACGTAACGTTTGACGTAGAAGAACAGCATCAAGGCGCTGTGATGGAACAAATGGGCCATCGTAAAGGCGAAATGACCAATATGGAAGTTGACGGTAAAGGCCGTATCCGTATTGAAGCAACTGTTCCATCACGTGGTTTGATTGGTTTCCGTTCTGAATTCTTGACCATGACCTCTGGTACAGGGATCATGACGTCAAGCTTCTCTCATTATGGTCCTGTGAAACAAGGTACTGTTGCGAAGCGTCAAAACGGTGTATTGATTTCTATGGTTCAGGGGACTTGCTTGGGCTATGCATTGTTCAGCTTGCAAGACCGTGGTCGTTTGTTTGCTAAACCACAGCTTGAAGTGTATGAAGGCATGATCGTGGGTATCAACTCACGTTCTGACGACATGGTGGTTAACCCAACCAAAGCGAAACAGTTAACCAACGTACGTGCGTCTGGTACAGATGATGCATTGACACTTACACCTGCAATTGAATACACGCTTGAACAAGCGCTTGAATTCATTGAAGATGACGAGCTAGTTGAAGTAACACCGAAGTCAATTCGTATCCGTAAGCGTTACTTGACTGAAAACGAACGTAAACGTAACCGCGCGTAATCGGCTCCGGCTCGATACAAGCAAGAAACTGCCAGCTCGTCTGGCAGTTTTTTTTGTTTAAAACGCGGTGCTAAAAACGTTTTATGTAGTTGAAATGTGAAATAACTTTTGTTTTTGAAGTAAAAAACAGTAAATTAAAATCCATAACTGACATAAAAGCTGCATTCATTTTAAGAATGTCATTAAAAAACAACGCAGCACTCAAGTGCTGTCTGGAGATTTTTCATGAGTATTATTCAAGAATTTAAAGAATTTGCTGTTAAGGGCAATATGATTGATCTGGCCGTCGGGGTCATTATTGGTGGTGCATTTGGTAAGATTGTCGATTCTTTGGTAAAAGACGTGATCATGCCGTTAATCACATTGATTACCGGAGGAGGCGTCGACTTCACCCAGAAGTTTATTGTGCTCGGGAACAATCCTGACAATCTGCAATCTTTAGATGCTTTGCAAAAAGCGGGGGTGAACGTGCTCACCTATGGTAATTTTATTACCATTTTGATCAACTTCCTGATTTTGGCGTGGGTTGTATTTTTAATGGTGAAACTCATCAACCGTATGCGCCGTAAACAAGAAGCTGCGCCTGCTGCACCAGCACCGACACCAGAAGATATTGCGTTACTGCGCGAAATTCGTGACGAGTTAAGAAAACGCCCAGAAGCTTAAATTCACCATCCTGTTTTAAAAACGGCACAAACAGTGCCGTTTTTTATGTACCAATTTTATTTGGCATGAATTTTTCTTATGAATTTGAGAAAATAACGATTCGTGCACATCATTTGAAATCCAGAGGATATTTTGGCAGTGAACAGACTTTTTGCTTATGGCACCTTGTGCCCAAACCGAGAAAACGCACACATTATGGCCAATATAGATGGAGTCTGGCAAAAGGCTTATGTTCGCGGCGTGATTCATACCTTGGATTGGGGGCCAGATCAAGGCTTGCCTGCGATTGTTCTGGATTCGGGCGCACCTCAGGTAGCAGGTTTTTTGTTTAGCAGTGATGAGCTAGACCAGCATTGGGATAGGTTAGACGAATTTGAGGGCTTTCAATATGAGCGTGTTCAAGTCGAGATTCAATTGGAAACTGGAGAAAAACTAGAGGCATGGACCTACCAGATGAACCAAAACGCGCGTAAATCTGCACATTGACAGATGTTAACAAGGCCACGATGACGGATATGTACCACGTGGCCGAGTTGCAGTGTTTAACGAAAATCGGTTCTAAATTTGATTTCCAGCAAATGAAAACCAAACTGGCTCTTTATTGGGCCATGCAAAATGCGTTCGGCGGCGCTAAATACCAGTTTGTCTATTACGGGAACTAACTGACCCTTTTTGACTTCGCCAAGCTCTCCGCCGCGTTTGGCCGAATTACAGGTCGAGTATTGCTTGGCAATGTGATGAAAGTCTGCACCTTGCTGAATTTTCTTTTTCAGTTGCTCTGCAAGATCTTTGTCCTTCACTAAAATATGTCGCACAATTGCTGTTTGCATGAATTAACCTCTCTTGCATCGTTTCGGGGCAGTACTGTTTAGCTTTAACGGCTGACACTGGGGACAAAATACACTGGCACGTTGTCCAAGCTTTATGTTTTCTAATGTGGTCTCACAGTTCACACACATTTCACCTGCACGGCCATAGGCCAGCAGCGTTTGCTGAAAATAACCGTTTTCACCCATGGCATTGGTGTAGTCACGTAATGTAGAGCCACCCAATTGAATCGCATGACTCAAAATACGTTTAATTTCAACCACCAAGCCAGCGATTTGCTCACTCGATAAGGTATTGGCTGGCTGTGCCGGATGAATGCCCTGATTAAACAGGCTTTCGGTTGCATAGATATTGCCTACACCCACCACCACATGATTATCCATGATTGCAATTTTTATGCCGACTTGTTTGGTGCGAAGCTTTTCATATAAATAGTCTGCGTTAAAAGCATCGCTGAGCGGCTCTGGCCCAAGGGTATCAATCAGCTTTTTCTGATGCTCATCATTGAGCCACAAAATACAGCCAAAACGCCGTGGATCGTGATAACGCAGCTCGGTGCCATCATCGAAAGTTAAAATCAGATGATCGTGTTTGCGCAGTTCATCTTGAGCCGTACACAGCCGAAAACTGCCTGACATCCCTAAGTGCCAGAGCATCTGATCGGTTTCAAACTCAGCCAAGATATATTTAGAACGACGCTTGAGCGCACGAAGTTCTTGGCCCACCAAACGTGAAATATCGTCTGGAATTGCCCAGCGTAATCTGGAATCACGTACTGTCACAGACTGGACGCGATGGTGTAGCAGGGGGAGTAAACTGGTTTTTGTCGTTTCGACTTCAGGTAATTCAGGCATTATCAGCTCAACTTGTCAAACCGATGTTAATATGGGGACGATCCTGTCACTTGTAAAGGGCAGGACGCATGCTATGAGCCTGTTAAAGATAGGCTGATTTTTTATAGACGTCAAAATGTGGCGTATTTACATAAAGATCTGATCAGACATCGATAAAATCGTTTTTTATCGATATGATAGTCAGACATTCGTTGGGCTTTTAAAACTTTTCTTTTTGGGTAAAGATTTCAAGATAAGGATAAATGAATGCGTTTTTTACGATTCAATACGCTTTCTCACTGCATATTTTTAGCAACAGGTTTAGGGGCGACAGGCTCTGTTTGGGCACAAGATACCGCAGACAACCCGCTGACACTCCCGGTCATTCAGGTTGAAGCGACCCGTACTGGCACCACATATTTGCAAACACCTGCATCTATTTTTCGTGTGGATGCACCAGCGCAGCAGCAATCTGCACAAGTGAATCTCACCGAAGTGGTGAAAGGGATTCCAAGCCTGCAAATTAATAATCGTGAAAATTATGCACAAGATTTGCAGCTCTCAATGCGAGGCTTTGGTGCACGCTCAACTTTTGGTGTGCGCGGCATTCGTTTATATGTTGATGGTATTCCGGCCACTATGCCAGATGGTCAGGGTCAAACTTCCAATATCGACTTAAGCAGTCTGGATCACGTTGAAGTACTCACTGGACCATTTTCATCTTTATATGGAAATTCTTCAGGTGGCACCATTTTAACCACCACTAAAGAAGGTCAGGGCAAAGATTCGATTGAGCTGGGATATTCTGGCGGCAGTCACGATAAAGGCCGTAGTGGCATTATTTTGCAAGGTGGTGCCAAAGCGCCGAACGAACCGAGTTATGTAATCAGTTCATCTTACTTCGACACAGACGGTTATCGTGACCACAGCGCAGCCCGAAAAGTATTGAACAACGCCAAACTGACTTGGAATCTAGATGATGGTTCAAAAATTAACTGGATTACCAATTATGTCAAAATCAATGCCGATGATCCGCAAGGTCTGACACGTGAGCAGTGGAAAGCCAATCCAAAACAACAGGTACCATTTTTAAAGCAATTTGATGTACGCAAAGAGATCGAGCAAACACAAACGGGCCTCACGTGGACCAAACCCCTCAACGATCAAAATGAATTGTATATGATGGGATATCTGGGGAATCGTCAAGTCACGCAATACCAGTCGATTCCAAAATCTACGCAAGATGCGAGTGAAAATCAGGCGGGCGGTGTAATTGATTTTGACCGAAATTATTACGGTGCAGACCTTCGCTGGACCGGAAAAGAATTGCTTCCTCACACCACGCTGAGTGCGGGTGTGGCGCTGGATTTTATGGATGAAGACCGTAAAGGTTATGAAAACTATATCACGGTCAATAATCAACCAAGTTACGGGGTAAAAGGAAAGTTACGCCGTAATGAAGACAATACGCTCTGGAATATCGACCCATATTTACAAGCCTCATGGCAGTTTTTACCGACTTGGCGCCTCGATACAGGGCTACGTTATAGCAACGTTCACTACAAATCAGATGATCAATATATTGTAGGTGTCAACGGCGATGACAGTGGCAAAACGGAATATTCGAAAGTATTGCCGTCTGCCGCCTTAAGCTGGCAAATTCAGCCTGAACTACTGGCTTATGTCAGTTATGCCAAAGGCTTTGAAACACCTACCTTTACCGAGATGGCGTATCGCCCGGATGGCTTGGGTGGATTTAACTTTGATTTAAATGCATCGACCAGCGATACCTATGAAGCAGGGCTAAAATCGCAAAATAGACTGGGTGATTTTACTTTGGCTGCATTTCAAACCAAAACCAAGGATGACATTGTCTCGGCCGGCAGTACCAACGGCCGTGCAACCTTTCGCAATGCCGATAAAACCTTACGTGAGGGGATTGAACTGACGTGGAATAAAGCCCTCTGGCGTGATCTGGTGGCTACGGCCAGTTATGGTTATCTCGATGCGACCTTCGATGCCGATGTACCAGCACGTGGAAGCGTCGCTGCCATTACATCAGGCAATAAAATTCCGGGTATTGCAAAAAATCAGGGCTATGTGGGAATCACGTGGAAGCCTCAAACGGGCTTCTATGCAGGGCTCGATGCACAGTACAACGACAAAATTTATGTCGATGATAAAAATTCTGATACAGCACCAAGCTACACCGTTATGGCAGCCTATGCAGGTTACGTGTGGAATATGCAAGCATGGAAGGTCAATGTATTTGGACGAGTGGACAATTTACTCGACAAAGATTATGTCGGCTCTGTGATTGTAAACGATGGTAATGGCCGCTACTTTGAACCTGCCGACGGACGTAACTGGAGTGCGGGCATCCGCGTAGTCAAACAGTTCTAATCTGAGAGAGTAAGCACTAAAATGGCGAAGTTATTTGAAGCAATTCAGTTTGAAAGATTGAGTCTGAGCAACAAAATCGTGATTGCACCGATGTGTCAGTACTCTGCAACCGATCAGGGTGAAGTGACCTATTGGCACGAGCAGCAATGGGCAAACTATGCGCTATCGGGCGCCGGTTTATGTATTATCGAAGCCACGGCGGTACAGCCCGAAGGACGAATCAGTTATGCCGATCTGGGGCTGTGGAATGATGAGCAGCGTGATCAGATCAAAACTTTACTGAGCAAAGTCAAACAACTTTCGCCGATGCCGTTTGCCATTCAGTTGGCGCATGCTGGCCGTAAAGCCTCGACAGACAAGCCTTGGCAAGGGCGTGGTCAAATTCCTGAAAACGATCCGCACGGCTGGCAAACGGTTGCACCGAGCAGTATTGGTTTTGGTGAGCACGATGCGCCGCCTCAAGCTCTTTCACTCGAGCAAATCCAGCAGATCAAAGACGATTTTGTGGCTGCTGCACGTCGTGCGGTGGAAGCGGGATTTGATTTGATTGAGTTGCATGCAGCACATGGGTATCTGTTGCACCAGTTTATGTCGCCATTGTCTAATTTACGAGATGATGAATACGGCGGTTCATTTGAAAACCGTATCCGTCTGACACTTGAGGTGCTTCAGGCCGTCAAGGCGGCGGTACCTGAAGGATATCCGGTGGGTGTGCGCATTTCCGCAACCGACTGGATGTCTACCGAGAGCTGGGATATCGAATCTAGTGTCGGTTTGTCAGAGGCGCTTGAGCAATTAGGCGCAGCTTATATTCACGTTTCGAGCGGTGGTTTACACCGTATGCAACAGATTAATGTAGGCGCCAATTATCAGGTTCCTTTTGCAGCGCAAATTAAGCAAAAAGTTGCAATTCCAGTGATTGCGGTGGGCTTGATTACCGAGCCAGATCAGGCCGAAGCCATTTTACAAAATGCCGAAGCCGATGCCATAGCACTTGCCCGTGCCATTCAGTACGATCCACGCTGGCCATGGCATGCAGCGGCAGCCTTAGGTGCCGAGATTGAAATCTCACCACAGTATCTGCGTTGTCAACCGCATGGTCTTAAGCAGCTTTTTAAACCGTTTCAACATTAATCATTTGAAAAGACGCAATTCAATTGCGTCTTTTTTTAGTTTTTAACGCAAGGAATCCCGTCGTGGTTGTTCAGGTCATTGTTCCGATTTTTCTGCTATTACTTGCAGGCTATATCAGCGTCTCCATTCGCCTGATTACGCCTGAGCAAATCAAGGCACTCAGTGCGTTTATTATCAAAATCGCCCTACCTGCATTTTTGTTATTTGCGCTATCGAACAAAACCTTAAACGACATCTGGCATCCGTCTTATTTTTTAGCCTATGGCGGTGGTTCCTTGGTAATTTTTGCCTTGGCTTTTTGTTTTTATCGTTACTTTTTTACTTATTCGCTCACCCCGACGGCAGTGATGGCCATGGGGGCTTCAATGTCAAATACCGGGTTTATTGGTACCGCTGTTTTGACCATGCTGATCGGTTCGCATGCTGCCATCTATATTTCGCTTACCCTGATTTTAGAAAATCTGTTGATTCTGGCTTTGGTATTGGCCTTGGCCGAAGCGGGGATGCAAGAAAAACAGGCGATTTTTCCATTGGTGATCAAAACGGCAAAAAGCCTACTCAAAAATCCAGTCATTATTGCAATTATTTTGGGAATGAGCTGTATTTTGCTCGATTTGAGACTTCCGGCACTTCTGAATCAATCATTGGAGTTACTCGGAAAAACGGCGTCGCCTCTGGCATTATTTGCAATTGGTGGCAGTCTGGTCGGCATGGGAATTAAAGCCTTAAACCTGCAAAGTGCACTTTTGGTCGGTATGAAAGTGCTACTCATGCCACTGCTTATTTTTAGCTTGCTTAGTGTTTTGCCTAATGTCAGTGAAGAAATGCTGCATGCCGGAACCATTTTGGCCGCTTTGCCCATGCCGATCGCCTTTGGTATATTCGGGCAAGCCTACGGACTCAATGAACGCGCGCTCACGCCGCTTATGCTCAGTACAGTTATTGGCTTTATAGGGGTGAGCATGCTGATTATCTTGTGGTGGTAGAGTCACATTTGCCCGATACAATCGGGCAAATGTGACACGCATTGTTAGCTTTTACTTTTTGCCGCTGGCGCTTTGGCTTTTTCGGCAATCAGTTTATTTACCGCTGCTAGAGATTCTTTAGCTTGAGGCACATTTTCTTGCGCCAGCGCGGTAAAGATTTTTTTGGCTTCATCTAGATTTTGCGGCACAATGTTGCCATTGGCCATCATATTGCCCACTGCCATCAAGGCCGGAACATAGCCTTTTTTGGCCAGTGTTTCGATGGTACTCAAGCCCGATTTAACGGTCGCTTCATTTTTGGTTTTAAAGCCCTGACTGATGTCGTAGATGGCTTTAAGGTGCATGGCACGGTAATTATTTTGCTTGATCAGCGGATTGAGTTTTTGCAAAGCAAGCTGATCTGACGCCGGTTTATTCTCTGCAAAGAGCAATACCGCCAGCTCCACCGTTGCTTCATCAAAGCCAGCATTCGATGCTTTTTCTAGATACTGGCGTGATTTCTGAGCGTCCTTTGCTACGCCCAAATCACCAATCGAATAAATCTGGGCCAGTCGATAAGTGGCAACTGAATAGCCCTTGTTCGATGCTTCTTCATAATAGCGTAAGGCTTTTTTCGGATTTTTGCTGGTCCCTTGGCCCAGTTCGGTCATAAAGCCTAAATTATAAATGGCCTGCGCATTACCTGTTTTGGCCAGACGGTCAATTTCCTGATAAGCCGCTGGATAATTTTTTTGATTATAAAGCTGTTCTGCCTTTTCAAATGGAGTGCCTTGTGCAGGATTACTGCCTTGGGCTTGCGGTGCGGTTGCTGCAAAACTCACTGTAGTCGATAGTGCCACAACAAGGGCAAGAAGCTGTTTTTTCATGTACCAAATCCTAATGCCTACTCATATCATTCCGTTGATGAGTATTTGTGTTTTGTGATCTAGTTCATATTAAGTAATTTATGCCGAATGTAAATGGTTCAATCGAGACAATTTACAGGATTTTGCTACAAGGCGTATCGTTCTGGGGAGACCATGTAAAAAGCTCCCCAAAAATGGAGAGCTTATGAAGAAAAGCAGCGTGTATTAAGGTTTGATCATAGCCCGTTGAATGGCTTTCACCTCTTCGCGGCTTAAATAACGGTAGAAGCTTGCGCCAAGAAATGCACCAATAAACCAGTTAAACGGCGCGAGATGTTGTAGCGCAGGCACCAGTGTAAATACTAAGCCAATTACCACAGCAGGAATCAGCGCACAAACTGCTTTTGGATTTACACCCTTTTTATACCAGTATTGTCCCGTGCTTTTATCATTGAATAACTCATCGACCATTACTTGCTGTTTTTTTACAAAATAAAAATCTGCAATCAAGATACCAAAGAGCGGGCCAATAAATGCGGCCAGCACATCTAAGGTGTAATGAATCAGCTCTGGTGAGTTAAACAAATTCCATGGAGTAATGAGTACCGAGCCTAAGGCGGCAATCATCCCTGCGCCACGAAAGCTCAGTTTTTGTGGGAAAATATTAGAAAAATCGAATCCGGCAGACACAAAGTTCGCCACAATATTAATGCCAATGGTGGCTGTAAGTACCGTAATTAGGCCCAATACCACGGCCACCGTGCTGTCAATCATGGCAACGGTTTCCAGCGGATCGGTCACCATTTTTCCAAATACGCTGTAGGTCGCCGAGACGGTAACCACGGTGATCAGAGAGAAGAAAATGAAGTTAAATGGCAAACCCCAGAAATTGCCTTTTTTCACTTGTTGCATGTTTTGGCCATAACGGGCGAAATCACCAAAATTAAGAAGTGGCCCAGAAAAATAAGAAACCACCAACGCAATGGCTACAAATGTTTGGGTAATTTGCTGACCAGTCGTGAGATTTTTTTCGCTTAAACTAAATGAGATATTGCTCCAGCCTGCTTTGTAGACCAGATACGCTGCCAAAATAAACATTACCACGTATACCAGCGGGCCTGCCCAGTCGATAAATACCCGAATGGCATTCATGCCTTTCCAAAATACCAAGGCTTGTAATACCCACATAAAGCCAAAACAGATCCAGCCAATGCTACTTAAGCCAGCAAAGCTATTCAGTGTGAGGGGTTGCAGGCTTGGAAAAAATTTGAGCAAAATGAGCATGAGCGCATTTGATGCCAGCCAAGTTTGAATACCGTACCAAGAAATGGCAATTAACCCACGAATCAATGCCGGGATATTGGCACCATAGACCCCAAAGGCTTGTCGGGAAATGACGGCATACGGTACGCCTGACACTTGGCTTGGCTTAGCAACCAAATTGGCGCAGATCTGAACGATCACAATACCCACAATTAATGCCAGAAAAACCTGCCAGCTTGCCAGTCCGAGTGCAAACAGACTGGCTGCAACAATATAGCCACCCATACTGTGTACGTCGGCCATCCAGAATGAAAAAATGTTATACCACGACCAGTTTTGTTTAGCGGGTGCCAAATCTTCATTGGTCAATTTTGGACTGTAATTTGAATTGTCTGTCATAGTGCTACATCATGCGGATGAACTGTTCAGACCAGTCATGCAGGATTCACGCCAATTCCACCGTGTCATCATCAAAAATAATGAAAGTGATGATTTTATTGAGGATGTCTTGTGTCTTTTAAAATTTACATGCGAGAATCGGGCAATATCTCGAGCAAAATGGAAGAGCATCGTGCGCAAAAATGAAGCAATAAACACACGCATTCAAGTGATTAATCCGAATACATGTGAAGAAATGACGCACTCTATAGGTCTCGCCGCTGAGCAAGTGGCCGCAGCTTCTACCCAGATTATTGCGCAAAATCCAAAAACAGGCGTGCCGTCCATTGAGGGTCACTACGATGAGGCGATTTCGGCCATTGGCGTACTCGATTTAATTCGAGAAGGGCGCGAGCAGGGGGTGCATGGGCACATTATTGCCTGTTTCGGTGATCCTGCATTACATGCTGCACGTGAGCTGGCAAAAGCTCCTGTAATCGGTATTGCCGAAGCGGCGTTTCATATGGCGACTTTGGTTTCGACGAAATTTTCGATTGTCACCACCTTGTCACGTACCCGAATTATTGCCGAGCATTTATTGCAACAATATGGCTTTGAAGGGCACTGTGCCAAAATTCGCTGTATCGATTTGCCGGTTCTCGCCCTAGAAAATGACAAGGAATATGCCTATATCAAACTGCTCGAAAGCTGTCAGCAGGCCAAAATGCAAGACGGAATTGGCGCCATTGTGCTGGGCTGTGGTGGTATGGCCGAAATGGCCGATCGTGTGAGTCAGGAAATTGGCATTCCGATTATCGATGGTGTGCGTTCTGCGGTGAAACTGATTGAAGGTTTACATGGTATGGGAATCCAGACCAGCAAATGGGGTGATTACGATTATCCATTATCGAAATAACCCCAAAACTGAGCAACCTGCTTATTTGGCCTGATCTAGCACGGTATTCAAACTTGCGGCATCCATCGCACCGGCAAGACGTTCGCCGTTTTTCAAAAACATTGTCGGTGTGCCTGAAATGTTGAGCTTTTCACCCAAGGCCAGATTCTTCTGGATAGGCGTTGCGCACTGTGCAGAGGCGGTCGGTGCTTGATCGCGAATCAGGTAATCTTGCCATGCCTGATACGGATTTTTTGAGCACCAGATTTGAGCTGCAATCTTTTCGGCATTTGGATGCAAGCTTTTTAATGGATAAAGAAAGGTATAGATGGTCACATTGTCGATTTGACTCAGCTCTTTTTCAAGGCGTTTGCAGTATGGACAATCAGGATCGCTAAAAACATACAGTACCCGTTTGCCATTGCCTTTGACGTGTTTGATGGCCTGATTTAAAGGCAAATCTGCCACGTTGATTTTATTGGCCAGCTGCATACGCTCTGCGGTGAGGTTGCGCTGATTTTTCGGATCAACCAAGTTACCGACCAAAAAGTACTGGGCATCGTCACTGGTATAAACAATTTGACCCTGCGTCAATACTTCGTAAATACCTTTGACGGGCGTCGGGGTGACCGAGCTGACCGCAATATCTGGATAATTCTTTTTTAAATTTTGTTGTACCGTGTTTACATCGGCATGTGCCAAACCCATGCCCGCTAAACTTAAAACCAATGTATGAAGCCAAAGTTTCATAAAAATTCCAAACAAAAATGCTTTAAGCATAATGCCGAAATAATGGCGTAGTTTTGGTTACAAAATGTGATTAATGCAGCGCTAAGGTATAAAAAACAAAGACTCAAACACCGACGCCGGTATTTGAGCCCTTTATGCTTTGCTTTAACTTTGTGGGCGTGCAACGTCACCACTTAAATGTGCAGGTAATTCATGTAGCTCAAGTGCTGCTTGTTCTAATGCTGCTGGCTTGGCCACCACCAGAGCGGTAAAGCCTGTGGCTGTGGCGATGCTATTGACCACCTCAACATCTGCATGCAGTTGCTGACCTGCGGCAGGTACATCACCTTGACCTGCCACCAAGTGTAACCAGCGCTTAGGTTTGGCTTTAAACCAGAGGCGGGCAACCACTTCCTGACCTAAATAACAGCCTTTGTCGTAGTCCACACCAAGGCGCTGATGCAAGCGTAACTCTTGCGGTTGAAACACATGCTCGGTGGCCTGAGAAATCCATGCTTGACCCGACTCAATGGCCGCAAGCTGCCAAGCGGCAACATCTGTCTCGGCATTTGAAAATACGGTCGAGCTGTCTTGAATGGTAGGGAAAACCGGGCCGAGTGTGTCCAGTTTCATTTTAGAAAATGCACCGTACTTTTTGATGTGCTTAGCAAATTCTTCACCCTGATCGTGTGTGGTGACCAAAATAAACTCTTCAGGGTTCAACTTGGTGATCCATAGACCGAAATGAATACGGCCTTTTAAATCGCAAATTCCGGTATAGCGGGTGGTGTTTTCGGCTAAGCGTTCGACATGCAATAACACTTGGCCTTGCAAAAATTTTTGTGCATCGACACCAATCAATGAAAATGCAGTAAAAGCGACATCGCTCATAAAACTTCTAACCTGAGTTCTATAAAAATATGCTAACTATTCTGCGCTATTTCATCAAAAAAATCAGCTTTTACAGATTGTTTGTGTCTCATCTGTTTCTAAATAAGAGCAGTTTTACACCCCAATTGACAGTTAAAAATGTGCTTGATATGGTGCGCAGCCAGTTTCCAGTAAAAGACACACCAGCTGTATGCGCTCAGGCTTTATTTATAATCCGCCCCAACATCCACTCGATATTATCTTTGAAGATCATGACCTGATTGTGGTGGATAAACCTGCGGGATTATTGTCGGTGATGGGCCGTTTACCTGAGCATCAAGACAGTGCCTATTTACGTGTGCTGACGATGTATCCAGAGGCGAGAGTGACACATCGACTGGATATGGCCACCTCGGGCTTACTCATGTTTGCCAAGCATCGTGATGCAGAAGTGGCTATGAGCAAACTCTTTCAATTGCGCCGAATCAAAAAAGAATACACTGCGTTGGTGCAAGGATGCCCCGACGCCCAAGGCTGTATCGAAGCACCACTCATCACCGATTGGCCAAACCGCCCCAAGCAGAAAATTGATTTTGAAACGGGTAAATCTGCCAAAACCCTATATGCGCGTCTGGAATATTGTGCTGCTACTCAGCAAAGCCGTATGCGGCTTGAACCCGTCACTGGGCGTTCGCATCAGCTCCGTGTGCATCTCATGCATATTGGTCATCCGATTCTGGGCGACAAACTGTACCATCCGCAACCGCAGAATTTTGCACTTGGTCGTATGGCGCTACACGCCACACGTCTTAGTTTGATTCATCCGATCACAGGTTTAGCGCTCGAGTTGAGTTCGACTGTGCCGTTTTAATTCTGGTATATGCTCTGGATACCATGACATAAAATTGAGTAATAAAACGTATCCGACGCTAAAATTGACATAAAAGTAAGCTAAGCTAAAAACAGACTTTTGCACCATCACAACAAGGATAAAAGAATGAGCCGAAATTACGAATTATTTCCAGACGACGACAATGGCAATGTGCTCTGGCAGATGGTTGAAGATGGCAATGACCTGAAAGAGCCACACGAGTTTGAATTTTCGATCGTATTTAAAGAGCAGGCCGATCTTGAAAAATGCGCAATGCATTTGTTGCACCAAGAACAAAAAGTGTCTTTTTTTCAAGAAGACCAGCATATTGAAGGCTCAGATTTATGGGTGCTCAATATTCATGTCACCATGATTCCGGAATATGAAGATATCGAAGATCTAGAGCAGTGGTTTACGCGTATCGGGCAGGAATTTAACGGCGATTACGACGGCTGGGGCTGCATGAGCTACTTGTACGAATACGAAGAGGACGACGAACAGCTTCATAATTAAGCAGCCAGATGTTCATTCGTATTTCAAACCTATGCTTCTGTTTTATGCTGAGTCATAAGACTTTACCAGTATCATGTAGTAAAAGGAGATATTGGCACACTCAATGAAAACGCTTAAATATCTTCTTATACTTCTGGTGCTGGTTATTCTGGGGTATGTGGTGGCATCGCCGTATTGGGTGGTTTATCAAATCCAGAATGCTGTGCAAAAAAATGATGCACAGACGCTATCTCGCTACATCGATTTTCCGAGCGTTCAGACACATTTAAAAGAACGTATCCACATTCGTTTGGGTGATTTGCAAGATCAACAAAATGGCCCTGCAAATGCTTTAGGTGCCTTGGTGGCATCAAGCTTAATGGATCGATTGGTCGAAGTTGCGCTGACTCCCGAGGGTATGATGTTGCTGTTACAAGGCAAAGCACTGAAAGAGCGCTTTGAGCGTCCGTACCTTGAGCAACATTTGAATCAAGATATGCATTCTAACCCCGAATCGGATGCCCCCAAAGCGACCACAGCTGAAGAACAACCTGCTATGCGCTACTCGGGCCATTACGAAGCTTGGAATGCTTTTGAAGTCACGCTACAAACCCAGCAAGACAAAGAAGTCCAGTTTATATTGCACCGCTCGGGATGGTCTTGGAAGCTGGTCGATATCAAAATTCCGTTTTAACAAGGCATCCAGATTTTTAAAAACAGCGCATTCACGGCATAATACAGCTTTTCGAGTTTTTTTATGTCTTTACCGCATTGTCCCAAGTGTCAGTCAGAATATACCTATCAAGAGAATGACTTATTGATTTGCCCAGAATGTGCATATGAGTGGAAAGAAGGGGAAAGTGCACCATCCGATGAAAATGAAACCATTAAAGATGCGCATGGAAATATTCTGGCAGATGGCGATCTCGTCACAGTAATTAAAGATCTAAAAATTAAAGGGTCATCATCTGTGGTCAAAGTGGGGACCAAAGTCAAAAATATTCGTTTGGTTGCAGGCTCGTCCGATGGACATAATATCGATTGTAAAATTGAAGGTATTGGACAAATCAAGCTCAAATCCGAGTTTGTAAAAAAAGCATAATCTTAAAAGGGAGTATTTTTTACTCCCTTTTTTAGTGAGGATCTATGGCATTTTCAGATGTTTACCGCGTGGGGGCACATGCGGTGATTACCAATCATACGGGTCAAGTGTTATTGCTCAAAGCCACTTATGGCGATTTGGCATGGGGCTTACCGGGTGGTGGGATTGACCCTGATGAAACCATTTTGGAAGGTTTAAAGCGCGAATGCCGTGAAGAACTTGGTGTCGAGATTGAGGTTGAAGCACTCACGGGTGTTTATTTGCATGCTGAAATTAACGCGCATGTAAGTATTTTTCGTTGTCATATAGATGCCGCGGCCGACATTATCTTGAGTTATGAGCATTCCGATTTTGCTTACCATGATCTTGAGCAATTGAGTGCTGTTCAGCGCCAGCGCGTAGAAGACTGTATTTACTTTAGTGGAGAGGTGATTTTTCGTAAATTTTAATCATAATGTTTGATGTCTGCTCTTAATAAAACCGACAAATCTTCGCAATAAAATGTATAAAAAACAATCTACCCAAGTTGCTTGAAGTGTCTTATATTGATTGAACAATAAATCAACAAGTAAAATTACAAATACGAGGAAAGGAGATATGGCGGGTTGGTATGAACTGAGTCAGGCAAACGATGGTCAATATCGTTTTGTGCTTAAAGCAGGCAATGGTGAAATTATTTTGACTAGCGAGCTTTATAGGGCTAAAGCATCGGCGGAAAACGGGATTGCATCGGTACAAAAAAATAGCCCAGATGATGCACGCTATGATCGCTTAACAGCAAAAAATGGTAAACCCTATTTCAATTTAAAAGCAGCCAATCATCAAATTATAGGCAGCAGCCAGTTTTATGCTTCTGAAGCTTCACGTGATAAAGGCATTGAATCGGTTAAAAATAATGGCACCAGTACAACAGTGAAAGATTTGACGGTGTGAAGGGAATGAAAATGGGTGTAAGAAGTATGATGAATGATTAAACATTTTATCTGACTTTAGGATGACTTGTATATACGTTCTATTTTTTGTGCATCGTCAAATTCTTGTCACAGCATATCCATAATTTTTTCGAAAGTAAAATCAGGTTCTATAATTCCTTCCTTTAAACCAAGCTTGACTGCAATCTGGTGGCTTTTACCACGAATAGGCTTATGTTTAGCATTTAGAACTTGATATACCTGCTTTGAAAATAAACCATTCTCTCTAGCCCATACAGCAATGGATAATCCTCTGATTTGTAAAGTTTCTTTGACTTCATCAGGTGTTTTCATAAAACATGCTATAAATAGAAATATGTCTATATAGATTTACTTATATACAAGTTGAGAAAGGCTATCAAGTTTTATTTTATTCTAAATTGTTGTTTTTTTTATTATTTTTAATATATTGAATTTTATTTACAAAACCCTAGAAGATTTTAAAATAATTTCGTA
>NZ_JVOR01000029.1:0-1394 GCF_001054715.1 Acinetobacter sp. 243_ASPC
GATTTTCAAAAAATATAAAGAAGATCTTTTTGAATGAAAAATTAAATGATGATGACTTAGTTTTTGTTTTAAGTTGTGCAATCCTTTTTCTAAAAAAATATCATCAAAACCAAAAAGAAAAAAATTGTCTTTCATTTGCATATTTTATAGTTTTGAAAGTAGCTATAGTTAATAATTATTATGACCCTTTATATGATATATCTATTAATATGGGTTGGTATCCTATTTCAAGATTTATTTTGGAAAAAAATTTAATAAATTCAATTAGTATTTTGCAAGTAATTTCAGACTTAAAAGTAGATACATATGAATTTGATGGTATTATAGAAACATATAGACAGAAAAATAATAGAATTGATTTGTTAGATTCAAAAAATCTAGAAAAAGCATATATTGCACCTACTTCCTTTGGAAAAAGTAAGCTTATATACGAATTTTTAAAAAACAAAACTTATAAAAAAACTGCAATAATCGTACCCACAAAATCTTTACTTATACAAACCTTTAATAATATTAAAAAAAATTTCAATGAAACAAAAATAATTTTCCATGACGAAATGTACATTGACAATAATGATTTTATTGCAGTTCTAACTCAAGAAAGAGCTTTACGATTATTGAGTAAAAATAAAAATTTAAGCTTTGATCTTTTAATAATCGATGAGGCGCACAATTTAATGGAAAGTGATCCTAGAAGTATATTACTTTTAAGATTAATCCGAATAAATAAAATTAGAAATAAACTAAATAGCATATTATATTTATCACCTTTAATATCAGACATAGAAAATATAAAACATGATGTTAATCAAAATATTTTTGAAAGAAAAATTGATTTTAACATTAAAGAATCTTCAATTAATCTTTACGATCAAGATAAATCACATTATATTTATAATAAATTTTTTGATGAATATTACCACACTGGAAATTACGATAACTATTTAGATTATATCTTT
Organism: Acinetobacter sp. 243_ASPC; assembly: GCF_001054715.1. Classification (NCBI taxonomy): domain Bacteria; kingdom Pseudomonadati; phylum Pseudomonadota; class Gammaproteobacteria; order Moraxellales; family Moraxellaceae; genus Acinetobacter; species Acinetobacter sp. 243_ASPC. The sequence goes on from NZ_JVOR01000029.1 coordinate 960, forward strand.
CAAAATGAGAAGAAAAAAAACTTTTTTTACTTAAGAAAACCAAAAAGTGTTGAAGCATTAGCTAAACTCATCAGCTCTAAAGTACAAAAAAATACAAATAATAATTTAGAAATTATCAGTCATTCTCTAGCTGTAAATATACATAAAGATTTTTATTGTGTTGATTTAATAAGAAGTGGTGTTATTTACTTACATGGAAAGCTACCAGATATTATTAAAGAGTATCTTGAATATAAGTTTAAAAATGTTGATGAAATTAGCTACTTAATTTCCAATTCTGTTATCTTGGAAGGTGTAAATTTACCAATTGATAACTTATATATTTTAAATACTTATGGTCTTGATTCAAAAAAACTAATTAATCTTATCGGTAGGGTAAATAGACTAAATGAACCCGAATCCTGTTTAAGCCGATGATTTCATAATTTGAATTGT
>NZ_JVOR01000030.1:0-3024 GCF_001054715.1 Acinetobacter sp. 243_ASPC
TGTTAATCCGCAGGTCCCTGGTTCGAGCCCAGGTGGGAGAGCCAGATTCAAAAACCCTCAAGTACTTCATGCTTGAGGGTTTTTTTAATGGCTTTAGTTTTTGCAAAAAAAAACAGCACCTCAGGCACTGTTTTTAGTTTTTTATCTTACACCACGTATCGATCTGGTCGATGATTCAGTGTAAGAATCATATTTAAAATAATGGCACCCAAAATAGAGATCGCCAAAAGTGTCACGCTGACAAAGACGCTTGAGGCCAGCAAAATCGTGACATCTAAAGCCATTTGCACTTTGCCTGCTCGAATTCCGTAACGCTCTTGGATAAACAACACCAGTAAATTAAAGCCCCCCAAACTAGAGCGATGTCGAAACAGAATTAAAAAACCCAAACCCATAAATACATTGGCTAATACGGTGGCATATAGTGGTGAGAGCTTATCGAGATGAAGAAAGAGTGGATGCACCTCAGTGAGTACAGAAAGCAACCCCACTGCCAAAAATGTCTTTATGACCATCGACATACCTAGGCGCTTATAGGCCAGATAATAAAATGGCAAGTTGATGGTAAAAAACACCACACCAAATTTAATGCCCGTAATGTAATGGATGAGCAATGACAACCCTGCTGTTCCACCCGTTAAGGTACCAGACTGCTGCATGAGCATCATGCCAAACGAGATAATAAACGTGGCAATGATCATGGCAAGCATATCTTCAACTGAAGAATGCGAAGGTTTAGATATCTGCATGGTCAGATCAGCTGTATTACTCATGTGCTACGCCTATCATCATTTGATGATTTTCTTTAACGCGCTCCAATACAATTGAGGTATTAAAATTACCTATATTGATGTTCAGCGACATCAATTGATTAATCAGCTGGCTCATTTGCTCTAAATCCTCAACAGTTACTTTCAATACGTAGTCATAACTCCCTGTCAATTTATAGACTTCACGAATCATCGGTTCGTCTTTTACAAATCCTAGGAACTTTTCCAGTGTTTCTAGGCTGTAATGTTGAAATTTAATTTCAATCATTCCCATAATCGGTTGTTTTTCTGCATGTGGGTGCAACTGTGCGTAATATCCCATAATCATGCCTTTTTGCTCGAGCGCAATACGTCGTCTTGAGCATTGTGATGTCGATAAACCCACAATCTCAGCCAATTCCTGATTACTCAGGCGGCCATTACTTTGCAAATGCTGTAGAATCTTGTAATCATAATCATCAAGACTGTGGCTCATTCAGACAACCTCAAATAAAATTTAGATAGATCCAACTACTTACTCAGTATACTTACAGCTGGCTTTGCCGACTGAAACTTCACGCGATAAAGAATAAAGAGCAGTATCAGCCAGACAGGCACTAAAAAGACAGCCATGCGCATTTCAGGCGTAAAGCTCATAATGAAAAGAATAAAACACATAAATGCAATGGTGACATAGTTGGTAAATGGCGCACCAATACTCTTAAACAAGGTCACACGCTGCATCTGTTGCATGTGCTGACGAAACTTAAGATGTGTCACCGAAATCATGAACCAATTAATCACAAGCGCAGCGACCACCAACATCATCAAAATATTGAAGGCACTTTCCGGCATCAGATAGTTAAGCAGTACGCATAATGCGGTTACTGCTGCTGAGGCAAATAATGCATTGACCGGAATACCGCGCTGATTGACACGCTTTAGCATTTTTGGTGCATTGCCCTGCTCCGCCAAGCCCAACAACATACGGCTGTTACTGTAAACGCAGCTATTATAGACAGAAACAGCCGCAATCAACACCACCAGATTCAAGACGTTCGCGACACCAGAATTATTAAGTGACTGAAAAATCATGACGAATGGACTTCCACCCTGAGCAACCTGATTCCAAGGGAACAAGCTGAGCAAAATACCAATGGCCCCTACATAAAAAATCAAAATACGGTACACAATTTGATTGGTGGCTTTAGGAATCGTTTTTGAAGGATTTTTGGTTTCAGCAGCAGCAATTCCCACCAGCTCAAGCCCACCAAATGCAAACATGATAAATGCCATCGCCATAATCAAGCCCGACCATCCATTTGGCATAAAACCACCGTGTTGCCAAAGATTTTGCACACCTGCCTGTGACCCCGCGCTACCGCTAAACAACAAATAGGCACCAAAGCCGATCATACTGATAATTGCAATAATTTTGACAAGCGAAAACCAGAACTCAAGTTCACCGAAAAATTTTACATTGATAAAATTAATTCCGTTAATCAGAATAAAAAACACCAATGCAGTCAGCCATGTCGGAATTTGTGGCCACCAAAACTGAACAAAAATTCCAATGGCACTCAACTCCGCCATACTGACCAAAACATACAGTACCCAGTAATTCCAGCCCGACATAAAGCCAGCCATTGGTCCCCAGTATTTATTGGCAAAATGACTAAAAGAGCCACTTACTGGCTCTTCAACCACCATCTCACCCAACTGACGCATAATTAAAAATGCAATCAAACCTGCGATGGCATATCCCAGCAACACAGATGGACCAGCCAGTTGAATGGTATGAGAAATCCCCAAAAATAAACCTGTACCTATAGCACCACCCAAAGCAATCAATTGCACATGCCGGTTAGACAAACCTTTTCTTAACTCATGACTTGTAGAATCTGACAACGTAAACACCCCATCCATATTTACGCAATAATGATGCAAATGATGTGCCATTTTAGGATAAATAATCATTTTTATTGTATTTGTGAAATTTAATCCTATTTTACCAATTAAGTTCACCCCAAGCTGTGCATCAGAATGTGACATTACGCTTTAATATGATGCAAAAGCCAAATCAGCATATTGAATGTTTATGAACTTAAATTTTACCGACCTTTATGGCCAAATCTTATAAAATTGCTGATTTAAACAACACTCACGCAATTTTTTGAATTATTTCATCATTATGGCTTGACCACATTGGCTTCGCCCCATACAATGCGTTCCAGATTCTCCCATAGCTCAGTCGGTAGAGCGACGGACTGTTAAT
>NZ_JVOR01000031.1:0-5068 GCF_001054715.1 Acinetobacter sp. 243_ASPC
CAAAAAATTAATAAAATTTAAAATTTTTAATTTTGTTAAAATTATTAAGTCAACTTTTTTTGCTTCAAACCCTTTTAATTCATTGGTTGATTTAAGTAAATCAGTAATGAACTGCTCATTCCAATTGTTACTCAAAAATATTGTGGAGCACGGAATTATATTGTATTCTTCAATAGTACCATATTTGCTATCATCATAAAGATTTGCAAGTTCTCTTATTTGTTTTCTCAGTGAATCATTCGCTTTTATATCACTGTGACTTGCATGATTGTATGCATTTCGCCATGGATTATTGTTCCCTTTTTGACTACTACCATCAAAATATTTTTTTAAATCACTATATGCTTCTTTTAATTTGCTGATATGTGATATAGTTTTTGTGCTTTCATCACCTGATTTACTTTCAATAATGTACATTTCATTTTCTTTAGTGTAAACACCGTCAAAACCTTTTTTAATTGATGTTTCTTCTAAATTAAAAAATAAAAACTCTTGTTTATAGTTTGAATCATTGAGATATAAATGAATAAAGAATTCCGCAATAGCTCCCATTTTTGTAGTTTCTTGCTTGCTTTCAATAAATTTTAATAATCTTTTTTTTACTTTTATTATTTCCTGAGAATCATCTCCTTCACATATTTTAACTAAATATTTATTTATTAAACTAATTAATTTATCATCATACAAATTCACCTTCAAAATATGTAAATTCTTACCTGATTCAATCTCTACAGAAGATGTTTCCATAATGTCCTCCTAATGTAAATTAATACATAAAGATTAAAAAAGTTTTAAAATAATTTATTTGATTATCCAAAATCAATTCAATATATGTCTTATGGTCTTCTAAAATTAACGCGAACCATCAAATGTTTACAATTGAAACTATCATATTTTTTTAGATAAAAAAAGTTATTCTTTACTTTCACAATTAGAATGTAATAGCCATTGTTCCAGAACAGTATGTATTTAAACTAATCGTTGATCTAAATTGATCGAACATGGAATTAAGATGAGAGAACATCGAAGTGTTACTTAGGGTAAAAGCTTATGGATATGCTAAGTACTACTATTAAGGGCTATCAGAACAGGATGCTTACTGCAGCACAAGCCATAGATGAACTCATCAACTTAGCTAAAGCGATTCAAGAGTTTGATCAGTTGGCTAAGGAGCTAAATCTGACTGAATAAAAATATGCTTTCTATTCTGCTGTCGCTGAAAATGATAGTGCTAGAGAATTAATACAGAAAGATGTCTTATGAGAACTTGCTGTAGTACTTATTGAATCAATTCGTAGAAATACAAGCTTGAATTGGCAATTAAAGAATCTGCCAGATCTAACCTTAGAATAATAGTAAAACGCCTATCAAAAAATATGGCTATCCACCAGATATGGCTTTACTTGCGACAGAAACTGTCCTTGAATAGGTAGAAGAAGTAGCAAATCAACTTGCACGTTAGTACAATTTTTTCAATTATCGATATTTCCAATTTCGCTATACTTTTTGCACAGTGCAGTAAAGACAGGATGAATTCAACACGAGATATTCCAATCTTGTGTGAAAGCCTTACTAGCAAAAAGTCCCCTTAACTTTTCGTCTAAACCACTACAGCATCTGAGCTACAGACGAAACTACCAATCAACTATATTTCCCCCCACAATAACAACTCTGTTTATTTCCGATTGCTCTGTAGCGAAGCAAGAGAAGTGATCATCACAATCGGAAATAAACAGAGAAGATGAATTGCTTACAGAGAATAGGAGTAGCAAACAATCAGACCACAGGAGTATAAGACATGATGGACCACAAGATAGACCCAAAAATCCGATGGTCCAAAGATGGTAGGCATTAAAAAACCTCATAAACCAATGGCTTATGAGGTTGTATCTGGTGGGCCCACCGTGACTCGAACACGGGACCAACGGATTATGAGTCCGCTGCTCTAACCGACTGAGCTATAGGCCCTATATCGCAAGTTATTGTATTTCAAACAATTTGCGTTGAGCGCAATCTTAGCGAATTTCAAAATATATTACAAGTTTTTTATTAAGTAGATACAGCGTAAACTCTCAAAAAAATTGCAAAAAAACGCTATATTGCAAAACATTCGGATTCTAGCTCATGTCATCTTGTTGAGTAAAGCAATCAAAGACAATTATTGACCAACTCGGATTGTTTTTGACGATTTATTAATAAATTAAACGGGTAAGCTCTATTTTAAGCTTTAATGACTCCGAAAGATGCTTGTTGTAAAGGAAAGATAATACACAGTATGGCACATATACTTTGATTATTTATGCATCAATCACTCTAATAAAGCCCATTGGTGAATGTAAGAGATTTGAAGTAGAAAAAGAACATCCATCCAGATCAGAACATCAAAGCATGAGTTAGCAATAAGCGTGGGTACGGTATCAAATTTGCTTAAATGATATCGAGATATGCGTAAATGGAAATCTAGGAAAAGTGATATGAAAAACTTTTTTTGTATGAAATTCAATCATTTATAGTGGATATAAATTCAACAGATCTGCTAAGGATAAAATAAAAATATGTATCAATTTACAATAGAATTGTTAAATTTGTCACACTTTTAAGGTGTGGAATAATATTAATTATTCTCTGTAAGTTATCAATAAATTTATATTATTAGAATAAGTGTTTGTTTTTAAAGATATTTTTAATATAAAGGCAGATTCTATCAATATTTGTTAAAAGTTGATCAAAAAAGAATATTTTTCATTTTAGTCATTACTTATACAAGAAGTTTAGAGTATTCTTTAAGTGATTAAAAGCACAAATCCCTTCAGCAAGTATTTGTATTATTTTAATTTTTTTAAATTATTATATATCGAGACAAGTATGAGCGATGCAAGAATGCTGTATGTGAGTAAGTTAAAAGAATGTGATAATCCAATGAATGAATTATTTAATATTTTAACTGAAGCATTAAATTTTAATACCCCAAATGCAATTTGTGGTGCACTTTATTATGGAAATGGCTATTTCGTTCAGTGTCTTGAAGGTAACAAAATCAAAATTAATGATCTTTTTCATAACAAAATCATAAACGATCCTCGTCATGAAAATTGTGAATTAATGTATTGTGAGGATGTAACAGACAGATTATTTTCTAAATGGCATATGAAATATGCTATTTTTCACAAGGAAATTGTTAATTTTTTCTCTGAATATAATATTGATGAATTTAATCCATATACTTTGTCAATTGATAATATTCCTGAATTTATTAATTTACTTTCTAAGCAGAAAGATAGCTTTTATACACTCAAACCAAACAGTGTTTGATTTTAATTTTTATAAGATAAACTAGATATAGAAATATATTTAGTTGAAAGGTGGGAAACTCGTTTTCCATCTTTGATTTTTACATATAAATTTTAATAAGAGACAAATTAAAGAATACGTACTTATCCAATTAGCATTAAATACTACACTTTATTTTATGTGGATTAACAATTATGATTATTCTTGAATATTTTTGGATTTGTTAAAGAAACGAAATGTCAAAAGTCGACCATGTAGTAACGCAAGATTTGAGTGAAACCATTATCTGGTTATTTCATCATCCTGATATTTTTGATTCACTACATTATGATGCAGCAACAAACCAATTACGGGTATGTCACGCACTAGGTGAAGATCTGATTCGAGAAGGAATGTACTTAACTGCAAAATATGGAAATTTAGTGACATCAATATAAAAAACCCTCAAATGACTTGAGGGCTTTTTTTACCAAACTGAACTTAAGCTGACATTGCATCGACAGCCATGGCACGTACAGATACTTTTGGTTTTTCTGCAACAAGGCCTAATTTTGCAAACAAGACCTGATCTTTACCTTCACCAGCATTCGGTGTAGTGAGAAGTTTGTCACCGGAAAATAGGGAGTTTGCACCTGCCATAAATGCCAATGCTTGATCTGAATCACTCAAAGATTCACGGCCTGCCGAGAGACGAATATAACTCTGTGGCATGATAATACGTGCTACAGCAATGGTACGAATCCATTCAGTCACATCTAATTTTTCAACTTCTGCCAATGGTGTACCTTCAATTGGCACCAGCATATTAATTGGCACAGATTCAGGATGAATTGGAAGCGTTGCAAGCTCATGTAACAAGCCGATTCGATCTTGTTTCTGTTCGCCCAAGCCCACAATACCACCACTACACACTTTCATGCCTGCACCACGAACGTGATCAAGCGTATTCAAACGATCATCAAAGGTACGGGTACTGATAATATTGTTATAGTACTCGCGTGATGTATCGAGGTTGTGGTTGTAATAATCTAATCCAGCATCTTTTAAACGCTCAGCTTGCGACTGATTCAGCATACCGAGTGTCATACATGTTTCAAGGCCCAGTGATTTTACTTCGCGAACCATTTCAAGCACATAAGGCATATCGCGTTCGTGCGGATTACGCCATGCAGCACCCATACAAAAACGTGAAGAGCCAGATTCTTTAGCAGCTTTCGCTTCTAAAATAACTTTATCGACGGCAATACGCTTTTCTGCTTCTAATTTAGAATCATAATGTGCAGATTGAGAGCAATATTTACAATCTTCCGGGCATTTACCTGTTTTGATTGAAAGTAACGTACTTACTTGAATCGTGTTGGCAGAAAAATGCTCACGATGCACTTGTTGTGCCTGAAATACCAAATCTAAAAAAGGTTGATCGTAGAGTGCTTGGATTTCGTCACGAGTCCAATCATTACGTAATGTCATTGTCATAGTCCATGATGATTGCATTTACTAGTTCCTAATCATACAGAATTCGTGCCAAAGCCGAAGGGCAAAAAACATCATTTTTTAATGGATCTGGTATTGTTTTTTCAATTGTTGTTCAATTGCCCAATTAATATGAATTTGTACAATTTCATCATGCTGCTCGCGCGCCATTTTTAAGGCCTCGATGACTTCATCTGAGTAGGGTGCATTTCCCAACCCAATCGCAATATTGCGTTTAAAAGATTGAAAGCCAGTTCGCCGAATTGGGCTACCTTCAGTATTTGCCAAAAATGTGGCCTCATCC
>NZ_JVOR01000032.1:0-93304 GCF_001054715.1 Acinetobacter sp. 243_ASPC
TGTTGCGGTGAAGAGACAGAGCAAGATCGATTAGCATCTCCATCACTCAATAGATTTCTTAATAGAATATTTGATGAAGAATATGAACCAGAAGAAGCTGAAGGAGGTTGATTATGGGAATTGCAATTGATTTAACAAATACTGAACGTCGTATTTCAACTGCCGAGTTTGCTTTGAGAATGAATATTTCAAAAAAGGAACTTTATGCCAGAATTAATGACGGTCGTATCCAATCGCCAAAAAAAGATGGGCGAAAAAACTATTGGTTGAATAGTTATGTTTTAGAATGTATTGTTAGGCCAGATGACGACAAGATAAGTTCATAAAATACAGGTCGCAAATAGCGACCTTTTTCTTTCAATAAAAATAAATGTGAGTAATATTGTGAGTAATAAATAACAATAAAATATTTTTAATATTATATTACAACAACTTAAATCAACAATGATGACTTGCATCCATGGTAATCATGGTCGCTGAACGAATCACCTGGTCATCAATCTTGCAAATCTCATAAAGTGCCGCAATAAAAAACGCTTTTTTATCCTTACGCCTTACACACCAACGCTGTGGTTTGCCTTGAATATATTTGGCTTCATAAAACTCAGTGACTGGAATCACGCCAAATTGACATTTGGTGGTTGGCTCAAAAAAACTTGCTTTCTGTAGTAGCGTTTCACTTCTGGCATTATAAGTTTTCTTGGCGATCGTAAGATCTGTTGCCCATTTAGGTACTAGACCAAACATGACCTCGCGCCATTGATATTCACCGTCTTTTTTAAACATTAATGGCAAGCTATAGCCCGGATAAACCTCATCCACATATTCAAAATCAATCATGGGCAACTGCTGTTGTTTCAATTGCTCCAATGTCAACGGTTTAAAATTGGCACACATTAATGTTATCTGATGACCTATTTTGATTGGTGTCTTAGTGTAAAACCGAGACGGATTGAGGGTCAATTGATTACACATAAATCGATAAAAAAGCCGCAACATATGTTGCGGCTTTTCGCGGCACACGGCAGCTTACTTAGTCGCCTGTGTAACCTTTAAGTTTTAAACGTGCAGCATGTAGTAGAGGTTCGGTATAACCTGAAGGTTGTTCACCACCTTTAAAAATCAAATCTGAAGCAGCTTGGAATGCAATTCCTTCAAATCCAGGCGACATCGGCGTGTACTCTGGATCATTGGCATTTTGTTCATCCACTACTTTCGCCATACGCTTAAGCACCTCTTCAACCTGTGATTTTGTCACGATACCGTGACGCAGCCAGTTTGCAACGTGCTGTGAGGAAATACGTAAAGTCGCGCGATCTTCCATTAGACCAACGTTATTAATGTCTGGCACTTTCGAACAACCCACACCTAAATCAACCCAGCGTACAACATAACCAAGAATACCTTGGCAGTTATTTTCTAGCTCTTTGGTAATTTCATCGGCAGACCAGTTGGTTTCTATGGCTAATGGTGGTGTCAGCAAGTCATCAAGTGAAATCGGCTGTGTACTTAACAGCTCTTGTTGACGCTCTGTGACATTGCACTGATGGTAATGGATGGCATGGATCACCGCACCAGATGGTGAAGGCACCCAAGCACATGATGCACCTGCTTCAGGATGTTCAATCTTGGTGTTATACATGTCTAGCAGCATGTCTGGTTTTGGCCACATGCCCTTGCCAATTTGTGCTTTTCCACGTAAACCTGCTTGCAAACCAATCATAACATTGCGGTTTTCATAAGCTGGGAACCATTTTTGTCCTTTGATCTCACCCTTACGAACAAAAGGACCGGCTTCCATGAAAGTATGAATCTCATCACCAGTACGGTCCATGAAGCCTGTATTAATAAAGATGGTACGATCTTTGGCTTGGGCAATACAGTTTTTCAGGTTGACTGAAGTACGACGCTCTTCATCCATAATACCGACTTTGAGCGATTTTTCAGGTAAGCCAAGCGCCTTTTCAACGCGCTCAAACAGCTCAACCGTAAATGCAACCTCCTCTGGGCCATGCATTTTTGGTTTTACAATATACATCGATCCTTTGCGCGAGTTCTTAATGGTATTTTGACCTTTAATATCCACCACGGAAAGCAGTGGCGTAATCAAGGCATCCATAATACCTTCGTAAATTTCTTCACCATCAACCAAAATTGCAGGGTTAGTCATCAGGTGCCCCACATTACGTAGCAGCATCAACGAACGGCCATGTAAAGTTGTGGTTCCACCAATCAAGTTTTTACATGTACGATCTTCACTGAGTTTACGTGTGATAGTTTTGCCATTTTTTTCAATTGACTCTTGCAATGTGCCTTGCATGAGCCCTAGCCAGTTACGATAACCTTCGACTTTTTCCTCTGCATCTACCGCAGCGACTGAATCTTCTAAATCCTGAATGGTCGTGATCGCAGCTTCAAGCACAAGGTCTTTCACCCCTGCTGCATCTGTTTGACCAATTGGACTGGTCGCATCAATTTCGATAATGACATGTAAACCATTATTTTTAAGCACGATTTCAGTTGGTGCTTGTTCATCGCCATTAAAACCAACAAATAAGGCTTCATGTTTCAAGGTCGTGTTTTCACCAGATTTTAGTTGAATCACCAGTGCATTGTGCTCAACGCTATATTTCACTGCATCTGAATGAGAGCCTTGTGCCAATGGGAATGTTTCGTCTAGAAAGTTTTTTGCAAATGCAATCACTTTGGCACCACGCGCAGGATTGTATCCCTTGCCTTTCTCAGCTCCTCCTTCTTCAGAGATCACATCAAAGCCATATAGCGCATCATAGAGTGATCCCCAACGCGCGTTGGCAGCATTCAGTGAATAGCGTGCATTACGCACAGGAACCACCAATTGTGGTCCAGCCAGCAGTGCAATTTCTTCATCCACATTCTCTGTGGTAATTTGAAAATCTTCGACTTCAGGTAATAAATAACCAATTTCTTTGAGAAAGGCTTTATAAGCACCTAGTTCAAATGTGTTATTGCGATGCCATTCATCAATTTGAGCTTGTAAATCATCTCGCTTCGCCAAAAGTGCCTTATTTTTTGGGCTTAGATCGACAACGACCTGCTCAAAGTTTTTCCAGTAGGTTTCACTGTCTAACCCCGAAGCAGTTAACGCTTCATTTTCTATAAAATCGTAAAGTTCTTTCGCAATCGCGAGCTTGCCTTTTTGAATACGTGCCGTCATCGTCTTTCCTGATATTGCTACTTTTTATACAAGAGATTCTAGTATAACCATTTATACCATCCTGAATAGCAGAATCACATTGTGAAATAACAAACATTTCACAGTAAAATTAAGCACCCAATTTACTTCGTTGTGTCTTGCAATCTCAGAAACTGAATTCTTGATTTAAAGTATATAAAGTATGATCCATGTTAAAAAATAGCCAAAATTGGCTGGTTTATTCAACATATCCAAAACAACATGATTAGTTATAGCAAAATTTTTAGATTATTAAACAGATTTGAAAAATAATTTTTATGTGGATTTAAATATAATAAGGCATTCAAAATGAATGCCTTATCTTTAATTATGATGTTTTTGCGTCATCAATTTGTCGGTGAGCTGCGTGTAAATAATCGTCCGACTGCATTTCAAGCAAACGCGAACGGGTTCGCTCAATTTCAAACGCCAGTTTCTCGCCTTCGTATAACTCAATAATTGAATCTTGCGAAGTAAGTAGGAGCTTTACGCCGCGATCGTAAAATTCATCAACCAGATAAATAAAACGACGTGTGCCTTCGGAGAGGTAATCATTAAGATGCGGAACATTGCTTACCAAGACTGTATTGTAGATATTGGCAATCTCAATAAAATCGGCTGGACTACGTGGCTTAACACACAATTCTGAAAATTCACACCACAGTACATCTTCGGTATGGCCTAAGGTTTCGACAATCCGGTTATTAATGGTAATCAGCTCTTGAGAAACCGTTTGTGAACGGGTAATTGCCTCAAAACGCTGTGTCATCCACTCACTTGCATCGGCACTTAACGGATATTTAAACAGCTGTGCCTGCTTGAGAACACGAAGTCGATAATCCACACCTGCATCGACATTTAAAATAGTACAGTTTTTTTGCAATAAATCGATGGTAGGTAAAAAGCGATCACGGTGAATACCGTTTTTATATAATCCTTCCGGTGCAATATTGGAGGTAGCCACCAAAGTCACGCCACGCGCAAACAGCTTTTGAAACAGGTCACTTAAGATCATAGCATCGGTGACATTCGATACAAAAAACTCATCAAAGCAGATAATCACGGCATCTTTATAAATTTTGTCTGCAACTTGATCGAGAGGATTACGCTGCCCCGAAAGCTTGTTGAGCTCACGATGTACATGCTGCATGAAATGATGAAAATGCATGCGTGTTTTACGACGAAATGGAATTGACTCAAAAAATTGATCCATCAGCCAAGTTTTGCCACGTCCAACACCGCCCCACATATATACACCTTTTGGTGAAGTTTGACGGCGAAAACGGCGAAAAGCCTTTTTAGATGCCTTATAACGATTTAACAGTTCTTGCCAAACACGCTCAAGCTCACTGACCGCTTGGGCTTGAGCTTCATCTGGCATGAATTGTCCGGACGCTAGCGCTTGTGCATAGCGTTCTGCTGGCGATAAGGGCGTAAAAGCGGTATTGTGCGAAGCGCTACTATTTGACATATCGTTCTGTGCTATCTGGGTCTGATGAAAAGTATATTAGATGTTGGTTGAATACATATAGAACTTTAGCTGCATAATGCAACACAACTTATTTACCATAGCGCCGGGGGCTTTGTCCAAACCATCGCTTAAACGCATGATTAAATGCAGCAGGTTCAGAGTAACCAAGCAATTCAGCAATCATTTCAATTGAGTATTCTTTATATTCCATAAGTTTGAGTGCTTTATCCTTAATTAATTGTTCACGTATTTTTTTATAGCTGGTATCGTGTTGCTGTAATTGGTGTCGAAGTGTTCGCTCAGGTATATTTAGCGCAAAAGCCGTTTCTGCCATCGTTGGAATAACACCTTGTTGTAACTCCAGATAATCATGCACTTGCTGCACGAGCAGTGGTTGCTTTTTTTGCTCGGCATTTAAGCGATCAATTTCTGTCTGGCATTTCACCTCATATACACGATGCGTAATTGCATCGGCAGATGGAATTGTTACATCCAACACATCCGCATCAAGACTAAAAGCCGCACACGTATGGCCAAAATGCAGATTAGGACCATAATAATCGTAATATTGATGCAGTATTTGAAGATCCTGAGGTGCTGAAAATGGCAATTCAACCCGAATCTCTGGCGCCATGAGCCCCATCATTTTATAAATATCTTGAATAAATTTATAAGTGCCTGAGACTTCACACTGTGCTCTGAGCAAACCTATTGAAGAGTTTAAATCTGATGGTCGGTATACCAAAGAAGTTTTTGCTGTGGTCGTGATTAGGTCTAGTTCACCTGAAAGATGAGTCAGTTTTTGATATTCAATGCCTTTACAAATCGCTGTGCGGATACTGTCACTCGTAACAAGCAGCATCAATAGAGGGCCATAACCTGCCAATGCATAATGCTGCCCAATAAACAGTCCGTTTTCAGGCGCAACATCTTTTCCAATCACATACTGGATGTCCCACTCAAGTGAGTCATGAATGATCGAGTTCGGATCGATTGCATCGAGCTTAATTCCAATGGATGCCAAGCGTGTATCTACGTCGATACCCGCATTTCGCATACCTTGGATAAGATACATAAGTCCGAGGATGGAGCGCTTCATTCTTTCAACTATATTAAAACTACCAAAATGTTTTACTATAAATACCAATTAATTTTAATTGCCGAATCTATCAATTTTAATGGCAGTGCAATCATGGAATTTACAGATAGCAGTCTTTAATCTCATGCTTAAGGTTTAACCAAGGAATAAATCATGCAGCATGCATCCCATCAAAAGATTCAAACAATAAAGATTGCCATTATTGGAGCAGGTTTTGGCGGTTTAGCCATGGCCATTCGACTACTCCAAAACAATATTCGTGATTTTGTCGTGTTAGAAAAAGCAGCAGATTTAGGTGGAACATGGCGAGACAATCAGTATCCAGGGGCAGCCTGCGATGTTCAGTCGCATATGTATTCCCTTTCATTCGCTCCCAAAACTGACTGGTCTAAACGCTATGCAGAAGCCGATGAAATTTTTGGATATATGCAAGATCTAGCAGCGCGTTATCAATTCAAAGAATTTTGTCGTTTTGAACATGAAGTCATTTGCGCAAAATATGATGAAGATGGATGTTATTGGCATATCGACATTAAAGACCAAGCACCACTTCAAGCCCAATTCTTAATTTTTGCTTCGGGGCCTTTACATGTTCCGCAAATCCCGCATATTCAAGGCATTGAAACATTCAAAGGAAAAGTGTTTCACTCATCTCAATGGGATCACAGCTACGATCTAAGTAATAAACATGTTGCATCGATTGGCACAGGTGGTAGTGCAATTCAATATATCCCCGAAATTGCACCTCAAGTCAAACAGCTTTACGTGATGCAGCGCACTGCAGCATGGGTTATTCCGCGCGATGAACGACGTTATTCAAAGCTGGATCAAGCATTATTTAAACACTCTGAAGCGTATCGCAAGCTGCATCGTACTCGACTGTACTGGAGTAATGAATCGCGGGTTGTACCGATTGTTAAACCCACCATTATGAAATACGGGCAAAAACTGGCAGAAGCATTTATTCGTTATCAGGTAAAAGATAAACAACTTGCCCAAAAACTTACACCCGATTTTGTCATGGGGTGTAAGCGAATTCTAATATCGAACAAATACTTCCCGACGTTTAATCGAGAAAATGTAGAACTTGTTACAGACGGCATTCGGGAATTAAAAGCACATAGCATAGTGACCAATGACGGTAAAGAACGCCCCATTGACTGTTTGATCTATGGCACGGGCTTTGTAACCGATCCGCGCATTTATCTAAAAAAGTTTGAATGCTATGGCAAGCAAAATATCGAACTCAAAACAGCGTGGAAAAATGGTCCAGAAAGCTATTATGGTATTTGTACAGCAGGCTTTCCAAATCTGTTTCAGTTACTCGGCCCCAATACCGTATTGGGTCATAATTCAGTGATTTTCATGATTGAATCACAAGTCGAGTATATTCTACAGTTAATTAGAAAAGTCGATCTGTCACAATGCAGCGCCATTGAGGTTAAACAAGAACAACAAGATCGATTCAATCAAAAAATTCAACAGCAATTGCAAGGTACGGTATGGCAAGCAGGAGGATGTGTCAGTTGGTATCAAACCCAAGAAGGAAAAAACTTTTCACTCTGGCCAACGTATACTTGGCAATACTGGCTTCAAACCCGTAAAGTTGATATCGCGGATTATCATCTCTGGTCAAGTCGGGATGCAAAAAAGATTGCAGTATAATTGATGATCGTCATAATAAGTAAGTTGTCTACAGCTTACTTATTTCATGCAATCTCTTCTTCTTATTACACAAATTTTAATTGTAGGTACTCTGGGTTATTTTTTGGGGCCTCGTTTATCTCAAACATTGCAGAAGCTCGTATTTAAAGTACTGCCTTATTTTTCTTATTTGCTACTTATGGCGGTCGCTTTTGAATTTAGCTTTGCATTTCATCAGCTCAAAGATCCACAACAAATTTTGCCAACTGCGCTGATTCTGGCTTTCACGACCACATGTGCTTCGTTTGTAGTGTGTATGCTTGCCTATCAGCTTTTAGATCGTGATAGCGTGCAAGGTAAAATTTCATTTTCACTATTTTTAAACGCAATTAAAAATATCAGTCATGCCTGTCTGGCCTTAATGCTAGGGGGAGCTATTGGCGCCATCTGTTTATGGCAAAACTGGGATCCGCACTTTAATAGCTGGTATTTATTGTTATTGTTTATTTTCCTCATTGGGATTGAACTGGCTTTTACACGCTTAGACAGATCATGGCTCAGCTGGAAAATACTGGTGGTGCCATGTGCTGCAATTTTAGGGTCTTGCTTGGCAGCGTTGGGATGTCATTACTTTCTACATGACCTTTCACTTAAAGAGACCTTCGCGCTCTCCCAAGGGTACGGCTGGTACTCGATGTCTGGTATTTTACTGACACAGCTACATTCTAGTGAACTCGGTGGAATGGCGCTCTTGACCGATCTGTTTCGCGAAATTTTTGCAATATTGTTGATGTATTGTTTTGGCTGGCGATTCCCTCGCTCGGCAATTTCTAGCGCAGGCGCTACATCGATGGATGCTACGCTGGCCATGGTCAAGCAGTCATGCGGCACACATTATGTGCCGTATGCGATGGTCAGCGGCATTATTCTGTCATTGCTTGCACCAATTCTGATGAGTTTGGTGCTTATGCTTTAAGCAAGGCTAGATAAAATACTTTTGAGCATTTCATTTGGATTTTCTGCACGCGTGATTGGGCGACCAATCACCAAGTGCGTCGAGCCATCCAGCATGGCCTGTTTCGGTGTCACGATGCGCTTTTGATCATCAGCATTGGCGCCTTCAGGTCGAATACCTGGGGTCACCAACGCAAAATCTTGACCTAAAAGATCACGCAACATCTTTGCTTCTTGCGCCGAACATACCACACCATCAAGACCGCTTTCTTTAGTAAGTTGAGCTAAGCGTTTTACCTGTTCAGACGGCTCAATATCTAGACCAATATCACGTAAATCTTCACGACCCATCGAGGTTAATACAGTCACGGCAATCAGTTGTGTCTGATAGTTTCCTGCTTTAAGACGTTCAACGCAGGTTTCCATCATTTTACGACCACCCGAGGCATGAACGTTCACCATCCACACCCCCAAATCTGCTGCCGCACATACGGCTTGTGCTGTGGTGTTTGGAATGTCATGAAATTTCAAATCGAGGAATAGTTCAAAACCGCGATCTTGCAAAATTCTGACTGTTTGCGGCCCATCGTGAGTAAATAGCTCCTTGCCTACTTTGACACGACAAAGTGATGGATCGAGCTGATCTACAATGCTCAAAGCGTCATATTGGCTCTTTGCGTCTAAGGCAACAATAATACTCACGAATCTAATTCCACAGCTTAAAATTCGGGTAATTATAGATGTATTCATGCTTTGCACAAAGCATGAATGTGGTTTTTATTAAAAAAAGCGTCTAAGACAAGTCCAATCGACCTTATCTTTGTTCAGAGATCAGTATTGCACGCGTATCTGCTTCAAGCGCCTCAAAAATGTGTTCCTGATCGGCCGGATAACAAATGTAATCACCCTCGTTCAGAATCTTAGGCTCAGATGTCAGCCCCACTCTGGCTTGCCCTTTCATAATGACAATGTGCTCAACACTTCCAATCGGATGTGGATGACTTAATCTTGGTTCTCCCGGTTGCGTGGTTAAAATATATAGGTCTCGACGAGCACCCGTCGGACATACCGCAAGAAGGATGGCCTGATAGTGCGCTACTTCGGATGAAACCGATGGCCCCTCGCCAAATCGAATAATTTGAGTCTGGGGGCTATGACTTTCCATTAATTTTGCAAAAGGAATATCCAGTGCAACACACAGCGCCCATAATGTCTCAAGGCTTGGATTACCTTGAGCAGCTTCAAGTTGCGATAAGGTAGATTTTGCAACTCCAGCGCGCCGTGCTACTTCTGCCAGTGACAAACTAGCTTTTTGTCTTTCTCGCTGTAAATTTTTAGAGACAATTTCAATGGGCAACGACATAACTCACCATAAAAAACGATTGTTCGTTTTGACGAACGATGTAGAATAAACTATTATAACGTACGTTCGTTTGATATAAAAAACAATCATGTCAACCAAAACATACATTTCTCTCGCTAAAGCCATCATATTAATTTCAATTGCGATTGGTATCGTTGGTCTATCACTTGGCTCGGTCGCTGCCAGCTTTGGGCTTCCTATGTGGATTCCAGTACTGTTATCTGTGAGTGTTTTAGCGGGCGCGGCAGAGTTTACTTTTATTGGTATGGTTGCTTCTGGTGCACATCCAATTTTTGCGGCATGTACAGGTATCCTGATTAATTTACGTCACTTGCCTTTTGGCTTATCAGTCGCAGAATTTATCCAAAATAATCGTTTAAAATTTTTGGCCTGCCATATTATGAATGACGAAAGTGTCATGTTCGGTTTAAGTCAATCGGATCTGGCACTCAAAGCTAAGGCCTACTGGTTCTGCGGTATTTGCGTTGCAATTTTTTGGCCTTTAGGCGTTATCTTAGGCTATATTTTGGGTCGATTTATTCCAGATATTTATGCGTTTGGTATCGATGCCGCTTTTCCAGCAATTTTATTTGCGCTTATCATGCCGATGTTAAAAAACAAGACCACCCGGAAACGCGCTTTTCTTGGTGCAGGACTTTCGCTGACCTCAATCCCGTTTCTTGCAACAGGATTGCCTGTTTTAGTTTCAATGTTGGGCCTTTTACTCGGAAGAAAATCAAAATGAATACTAATGAAATCATTATTTTTATTGGAATAATCGTGCTTTCAGCGGGTACTTATCTGATTCGTTATACTGGCTTCTACCTTGCCCACCAAATTTCGTTTCAAGAAAAACACAAACAACTCATGTCTGATGCTGCATGCGTATTGTTATTCACGTTAGCCGTTTTTAACACGTTATTTGAACAAGATCAGTTTAGTGGAATGAGTAAGCTAATCGGTGTGCTCGTGGCAATCGGTATTGCTTGGAAAAATGGCTCTTTGGTATTTGTCATTCTTTCAGCCGTAGGCACCACTGCAATTTTACGCTTTCTCGGAATTAAATAAAAAAATGGCCCTTAGATAAGAGAGCCATTTTATTTGTAATCATCACAACTTAAAAAACTAGTCTGTATGCTATTTAAAGTGGATTACGGTTTTGAGGTTCAGGTTGCACATCTAATACGGTTTTTTCATGTCTTACACTGGCTGCGGCCTCGGCAGCAGCGATCTGAGCAGTTTGAATCTGCTCTTTACGTAAGTATTCAATATCTTTACGTAGTCTTTTAATTTCCCAGCTTTTCTGGATTACCTTAAAGACTAACACCCCTAACAATAGGCCGATGACAACGCCGAGCACCAAAGTCAGTAAGAGTAACAAGCCCAATCGCATAGCAGGAACTTGAGTAAACAATAAGTCGACCGGTAATTCTGTTGGATTTTGAAGTACCAATGCTAATGAATATCCGAACAAAATAACGAGTAATGCGACAAGTATATAACGCATAAAGACCTCATTTTATTGAGTTTATAATTTATTTAGTAATTGCCTCATTCACGGCATCACGAAGTGCTTTACCGGGCTTAAAATGAGGAACAGCTTTTGCAGCAACTTCAACCGATCTGCCTGTTTTAGGGTTACGGCCTACACGAGGTTCTCTATGATGCAACGCAAAGCTCCCAAAACCACGAATCTCGATACGATTATCATTTGATAATGCATCGATCATTTGGTCGATCATGATTCTGACTGCTTCTTCAACCAAAGGTTCAGCCAAATGTGGATTTTTTAAAGCAATACGTTCTATTAAGTCAGACTTGTTAAGTGCTTCAGTAGTCATCGATGACCTCTTTAATTATTGCTGCTTTGAATTAAGTTTTATAATAACCTGTTTAAATACAAAACGGTAGCGCAGTACACTAATACTACGCTACCGTTTACAGTAATTGTATAAAAAGTACCAATTAGTTACACTAACCGTACTTTTTTAACAGTACTTATTTCATTTGCGCTTTAATCAAGTCACCAATAGTCTTAGGACCATTGTCTTGAGATACAGAAGCTGTACGAAGGTTCGCAACCGCTTCTTTCTCTTCAGCTTCGTCTTTCGCTTTGATAGACAAGTTGATAGAGCGAGATTTACGATCTACGTTGATGATTTTCGCTTCAACTTCTTGACCAACTTCTAGGAACTTAGTTGCATCTTCAACGCGATCACGGTTGATTTCAGATGCTTTTAGTGTCGCTTCGATTTCGTCACCTAACTTAACAGTAGCGCCTTTAGCGTCTACAGCAGTTACAGTACCTTTAACCAACGCACCACGTTCGTTCGCAGCTAAGAAATCGTTGAATGGATCGCTGTTCAATTGCTTGATACCAAGGCTGATACGGTTGCCTTCAGCGTCTACAGACAAGATAACCGCTTCAACAGTGTCACCTTTCTTGTAACGACGGATAGCTTCTTCGCCTTGTTCGTTCCAAGAAATATCAGACAAGTGTACTAGACCGTCGATACCACCTGGTAAACCGATGAAGATACCGAAGTCAGTGATTGACTTGATCGTACCAGAAACTTTTTCGCCTTTCTCGTGTGCTTTAGCAAACTCTTCCCATGGGTTAGCACGAGTTTGTTTGATACCAAGAGAAATACGACGACGCTCTTCGTCCACTTCAAGAACCATAACATCAACTTCGTCACCAATCTGAACAACTTTAGATGGGTGGATGTTTTTGTTAGTGTGGTCCATTTCAGATACGTGAACAAGACCTTCAACGCCTTCAGCGATTTCTGCGAAGCAACCGTAGTCAGTCAAGTTAGTTACACGTGCTTTAACGATAGAACCTTTAGGGTAACGGCTCATGATCGCTAACCATGGATCTTCACCAAGTTGTTTAAGACCTAGTGATACACGGTTACGCTCGCGGTCAAATTTAAGTACTTTAACAGTAACTTCTTGACCCACTTCAACCACTTCAGATGGATGCTTGATACGTTTCCAAGCCATGTCTGTAATGTGAAGAAGACCATCAATACCGCCAAGATCAACGAACGCGCCGTAATCAGTAAGGTTTTTGATGGTACCAGTAACAGTTTGACCTTCTTCAAGCTGAGCAAGAAGCGCTTCACGGTCAGCTGAAGATTCAGCTTCCATTACCGCACGACGAGAAACAACAACGTTGTTGCGTTTTGCATCAAGCTTGATTACTTTGAACTCGAGCTCTTTACCTTCAAGGTGAGTCGTGTCACGGATAGGACGAGTGTCAACCAATGAACCTGGTAGGAACGCACGAACTGGACCGATGTCAACAGTGAAACCGCCTTTTACTTTACCAGAGATAACACCAGTAACGATTTCGCCGTCTTCAAAGATTTTTTCAAGTTTAGTCCAAGTTTCAGCACGTTTAGCTTTTTCACGTGACAAAACTGTTTGACCCATACCGTTGTCAAGCGCTTCAACAACAACGTCAACAGTATCACCAACTTGAACTTCAAGTTCACGTTGATCATTTAAAAATTCAGTACGGTCAACAACGCCTTCAGATTTAAGGCCAGTGTCAACAGTTACCCAGTCACTATCGATGCTAACAACAACACCTTGGATGACTGCACCCTTTTCTACATTGAGGTTTAATTCACTTTCTTCAAAGAGGGCTGCAAAAGATTCGGTCATGATATACCTGATAAAGTCAGCGGTCTTGGATCAGACAAGGCCGGTTTAGTTAAGTCTCTACATAGTCCGTGTAAAACTGATCAAGCTATGCTTCAACTGATTGTTAATTTGTTTTAGGCCAGACGAAGATCGATGTAATCTATCATTAACTGAAAAACATCGTCGATAGATAACGCCGAACTGTCGATAATATAGGCATCGGGTGCAGGACGCAGAGGGGCAACCTCTCGTTCCATATCACGCTTATCACGTGCCTGTATATTGGCCAAAATGTCGTTTATTTTAACATCAAGCCCCATACCCTGCAACTGTTTTACACGGCGCTCTGCGCGAGATTCTGCCGATGCAGTGAGGTAAATTTTCGCTTGTGCTTCCGGAAAAATCGCAGTGGCCATATCACGACCATCGGCGACCAAACCAGGTGCTTGAATAAATGCGCGCTGGCGATCAAACAATGCTTGACGAAGCTCTGGCACAGCAGCCACCTTCGATGCGTATTCACCCACATGCTCTGTTCGAATCGTTTTGGTGACATCTTGCCCCTCCAGATCGATCGATATTCCACCAGATTGAGTATTAAATTGAATATCCAAATGCTGTGCAATCTTCACACATTCATCTAGCTGATCTGAAAGCTGATCGAGTAGCTGTTTGTTGTGCAATGACAGCCCCAGCAAACGATACAATGCGCCCGAGTCTAGAAGATGAAATCCGTAATGTGATGCAAGCTTTGCCGCAAGCGTTCCCTTACCTGATCCACTTGGACCATCGATTGTGATGATATGCGCTGTCATTGAATTATGGCTAACCTATCAATTTTGCTAATTTTGAAAAACCTAGTGTAATGGCTGACTTGAGTTGTGCAAGAATTAATTTACTTACAAAGGGTACTTTTGCTGTTAATTCAATCGTATAAATCACTCGCGTACGTGTATCTGAGAGTGCTTCAAACTCGATAATCCCAATATGATGCTTAATTAATGGATTATGAATCAATTTATATTCAATACGCTTATTTTCTTCTAAATAAGTGATTTCTTCTTGTATGGGTTTAACTGGACCCAACCCCATTCTTCGAATTGATCCAACTCCATCTGGCCGTGCTGGATCAGATGAGTCTTTCACACGCACAACCTGTATAGGAGCAAATAGCTTGTTATAGGCAGAGTGTTTAGACAAAACATCAAAAACCTGATCGATAGACGCATTAAATTCTTTTTTTACCGTTATTGCGTTCATATGCTTTCCTTTGACAATTCGAATTGTCAAATCAACATACTCAATTTAATGCAATTACGCAAGGTCATCATTTTCAGAAAATGTGTGCATTCAGGTCAATTTAATCTGAGCTTTGCGCACTATATTGCAATCGGAGTAATCGCTTTTGTTCACGGCGCTTTTTAAAAAAGTCACTCAGTTGAGTCGAACATTCTTCTTGCAAACACCCATACTCATAAATGAATTTATGGTTGAAATAGCCCAAGTTTAAAAGTTGACGCGCACTCACAAGCGAACCAGCTTTTGGCTCAGTAGTGGCAAACACGACGCGATGTATGCGCGCATGTACCAAAGCCCCCACGCACATTGTGCATGGCTCTAAAGTGACATAAAGGGTCGCATCTTCAGGGAGTCGATAATTCTGAATTGACTCGCATGCCATTCGGATGGCACGGATTTCTGCATGTGCAGTAGGATCATGCAAGCTGATTGGCGCATTATAACCTGAGCCAATGATCTTATTTTGGCTCACAATAATGGCACCCACTGGCACCTCGTTACATGCACCAGCAACAGCGGCTTGCTCGAAAGCAAGCCGCATCCACTGTTCATCTGTTTTTTTTTGATCAGACATTTTGCTTAATTCATAATGCCGTAATGCTTCAATAGCTCATTCCAGCTTGCAATATCCGTTACTGGCGGATGGTCACCTAAAATCCCTTTCAAACTTAAATCTTGGGTATTTTTCCATGCAGGAGACAAATCCTTATCGACCAGACGCGCACGCACTCCTTCTACAAAGTCAGGATGCCGAATTTTCCAGTCTGAGATTTGCGCTTCAAGCTTAAACACTTCGTCCCATGCATGTACTTTTCTGCCCCATTGCCACAACAACCAAGTGATTGCAGCAGTGCTTGGAGAGCCTTTTTGCAAGTTTTCACTGGCCTGACGTAGCCAGTCGCTTCGAGCATCGATTAACCCGACAATCGACTGATAATCCTGTTCGAAGTTTTGACCCTTACATACACTATGAATCACATCGAGTGAATTTTGTAGCGGACCCGCTGCAACAGGACGATGCAAACTATTTAACGTGTCATCAATGGCTCTAAAATTTCCTGCTGGATAATGAGTCCAGTCGATATCCAGTACTTTTTTAAGTACATTGTCACGCTGCGCATCACAAATGTGGGTCGCCCAGCCGATACTATAAGCCCCTGCCGCGGTCATGATGGAACCCGTTAATCCGGTAAACAACCCTACAGGCCCACGGTCGGCCAGAAAACGACTGGCTCCTACATCAGGATAAAGTCCGATATTGATTTCTGGCATTGCCAAGCGTGAGTACGGGGTCACCAGTCTGAACGGTGCAGCCATAAATAGACCAAGACCACCACCCATTACATAACCCTCACCCCAAACAATGATGGGTTTGGCATAGTTATGTAGCAGCAAATCAAGCGCATATTCTTTTTCAAAGAAACGATTTGCACTGTCGACTTCCTGATTAATCACCAGTTGTCTTAATTTGCGTACATCTCCACCTGCACAAAATGCTTTTGGCGTAGTGGAATCCAACCAAATGGCTTTTACTTCGTCATCTTCATGAAACTCTTCAAACACCTGCAACAGCGCGGTGACAATCGACTCATCAAGTGCGTGTAGGGATTTCGGACGGTTAAGACGGATAATACGCCAACCATTACTTGCTTCTTCAACAATTAAATCCGGATGATAACGTGTTACGTCGGAAGAATTACTCATGCGTCCAGCTGCCAGTCTATTGGCTCAATGCCATGTTGTTTCAGATAATTATTTGCTTTGGAGAATACTTTACATCCAAAAAATCCACCACGATTTGCAGCAAGTGGAGATGGATGCGCTGCTTTTAATACCAAATGTTTTTCACGATCAATACGCTGACCTTTACGTTGTGCGTAAGCACCCCATAAAATAAAAACAATATGTTCACACTGCTCATTCAATACATCAATCACGGCATCGGTAAACTGCTCCCAACCTTTGCCCTGATGTGAAGTCGGCTGTCCTGCCTCAACGGTTAAAACACTGTTCAGCAGTAATACACCTTGATCTGCCCACTTGGTTAAATCACCATGCTTGGACAATGGTATGCCTAAGTCAGTATTGAGCTCGTGAAAAATATTTCGAAGTGAGGGTGGCAGTGTAATGCCTTTTTGCACAGAGAAGCTTAGCCCATTGGCTTGGTTGGGCCCGTGATAGGGATCTTGTCCTAAAATCACCACTTTGACATCAGCCAACGGTGTTGTATTAAGCGCATTGAAGATTTGCTTACTTGGCGGATAGATGATCTTGTCTTGATTTTTTTGCTGCATCAAGAATTCACGCAGGTCATCCATGCGTGAACTTAACAAAAATTCCGCTAAAGAATACTTCCAACTTTCATCCAACTGAACTTTACTGAGTTTTTCATGTTGTTGCTCAGTCAACTGCATTTTTTCATCCTAAACGCTTATTTCATACCATGTAATGATGAGTGATAGGTTGAGTTAAACCTGAACCTGTAACTCAACCTGTGGATTTTTAAATCGATTACCTTGCTTTAACTTCTCATACATTAGTGCATCTGTCCATTCAGTTTGCACTTGTTCTGAGAAAATAATATCTTGCAAATGAAGTTGTCCCATTTGCGGGTTTTCAATATCTTCAATAAAGCTTTGCGCATATCCTGTATCTGTTTCATGCACAATCACAGAATATACCTCGACATCCCCTTCACCATTTTGCGTGATGGTTGAGTTAAGCACCTGTTGCGCTAGATAAAAGAAAATACGTGAAAATTGCTCCGCAGATGGTGACACTGGCAATGATACCCAACGCGCACTAAACTGTTTGCACGCCTGAATATATTCAGGACTGTCGTCTTGCCAGAAACAGATCGCATGATCAAAACTGTCATACAGCTCTTTAATCACACCTTTAAGCAACCCAAAATCGTAAACCATCTGACCATGATCGAGTTTATTGGCTTTAAGTAGCAATTCAACTTTATAGCTGTGACCGTGGATTGAACGTTTGCAACGATCTGAGGTACAGTTACGCACAATATGCGCATTTTCAAATTTGAATAACTTACGAATTAACATGCGTCCGATCAAACTTCGACAACTAGATCGTACATTATAGATCAATTCGTCAGGCATTACATTTCTTTTAACGTTACTGACAATTAGCAAAACGTCTTAATTCAACTCAATTACGTATTTTTCTTCTTCAAATACCTCAAAATTCATGATTGCTCTACTAAAAATTAGTCCATAACAGCTTTGGGCACAGATGCTAAACTACGAGAATACACATAAACTTTTTTATTGATACGTACCAGATCGCTCGTAAACTGACGTTTACGTTCACTTAACAACACCTCAATGTAAGCTCTGAAATAATCTGAGCGAACATCGAGCAAATTTTTAAATTTGTTCCGGTTTTCCGCACTGACCCCCTTAAAGGCATCAAGCGTCCACAATTCATCTACACTTTTAAAGTATCCCATATTGGACATTTTTTCTTGTAGTGCGTTTTGAACGGCTGCCGGATTTAAACTGGTATCCAAGCTGGTCAAGAGTAGCGTAGATGCCGTATTGATATTGACTTTGGTCGGTGCATTTGAAGGTAATGCTGTGACATAAGGACGTATTAAATCAAAATTTTTACCCTCAAATCCGCGAACCATACGCAGCTCATCCACACTATGAAATTTTGTGTTGGCTGCCAAATAAGGACGGCTCAAACCTTGATAATAGCTACTTTCTGCGCCAGCAGAACCCGACACTTCATCATTACGATCTTGCCAGTCAATCACTGCTTCACTTAACTGTGGTGACAATCCCACACGTACCAGTAACTGCTCAAACCATGCTTTGGCATTTTCATCAACTTTATCTTGCGCATCGACCAGATTATTCAGATTAAATTTTCCCGATTCGTCTTTTAATACGCCAGAGACAAAACCATCTTCAACCGGAAACGGCGGCATGGGCTGAGCCCAGATTTCTGCTGGATGATCTGCTTCAGCCGCATTTTGTGCATCTTGCACCAACAATTCGGAAAAAAATGCTTCGGCACTTTTTGCATATAACAGGGATTGGTTTTGACGGATTAGATATCCTGTATTTTGTGCCGTATTGCTCTGATGTTTTACAATAGATGCTGCCAAAATCGTTGCCAAAGCCACCATTACCAGAATCGTGATTAACGCAACGCCTTGCTGTCGTTTCATCGGTTTATCCTTTGGCCTATGATCCGTTTACACTCATAAATTGAGTATCTAAAAGCGGAAAAATCCATTCATAGTTTACATCTGAACGCTGTACATCAATCTTAAGCCCTCGCGGCAGGCGCTGCATGCTGGTAGGCTGACTTAAATCTGCACCCGCCTCAGGCCACTGGTTGAGTATCTGCGGATTCAACACGGTTATTCGAAATTGATCTACATTTTTAAGCAGTACACTCGATTCTGGCTGCTCGTTGTTGGTGATATTCAGGCTACGGTATTTCAACCGATATACCATCTTTTCACTGGGTACATAACGATATTCAATACGTTCGTATGGCGCGAGGCCCTCTTTGAGCGGATCACTCACTCCTGCCTTGCTAAATTGCAAACTGGTATCACTCAGGCTGAGTGCAGGCCGGATTTGTCCGTTGATATTCGCCGTCATCGGGATGAGCTGAAGTGAATCTCGAAGTATAATTTGATAGGCATCTTGCAACTCAAAAATCTGAAGCTCATGTTGCTGGTTGCGTTCCTTGGTCTTAATCAGATAGTCAAAAATTTTCCAGCCCAATGCAGAAAGAACCGCAAAAATCGCAATCGCCACCAAGAGCTCAACCAGCGTAAATCCCGATCTTTTTTTCATGAGACGTTTTCTTTAGGCGGATAATTGAAAAACACCATATGCGTAATTCCCGCTTCAACTTTGTTTTGCTGAGGATCAAAGCGGCTGATCTGAATTTCAATCCGCTGTACGTTTGGGCTAATCGTCGCCTGCGCAGTTTTATCGACTTGCCATGTTTCACCCTGAGACGTCACTTGCTTTGAGGATGTGCCTTGCATCCATTCACGATTAATTTGCATCATGGCGGCTTCGTTCATTGCCACGAATTGTGCTTTGGTTCTTAATACGGCATTGGCTGTAGACTGAGTATACTGCATACCGAGCTTGGTCAAGGCCACCGCAGCGGTTGCAAAAATCGCGAGCGCCACCATCACTTCTAATAATGTAAACCCTTTAGTTTTCATTTATTTTACCCAAGTGATCTACTTCAATTTCTGCACCGACTGGTGTCTGGGCAGAATAAAACTGGATGCGAACAGGTTTAACTTCGCCATTTCCTAACCAGACCAACTGAGGCGCCTGTTGCCCCACCAGATCCTGATTCGATGCGGCACGGTAATCGTAATCTACAGGCTGAATTTGAAAGCTGACATTGGCAGGCAATGAGCGTACCGGAAGGTCTTTGTAGACTTGCCATTTGTTATTGGCCTGAATGACGGTTTGAGCAGACGGTTCTATGTATTCAAGTATCTGGTAGCCAAATGGGCGTACATCGGTTTGTGGAAGTGTTGCCAGCGCTAGAATTCGCCCCTGATCTGTAGCTTCGCGATTAATACGCTGTAAATCCAAGAGAAAGAACTCGCGCGCCTGCATGGCTTTACGCTGATCTACACCACTTATATTCAACACAATCAGTGACGCTAAAATTCCAACAATTACAATGACCACCATCAGCTCGACCAAGGTAAAACCGGACTGCCGCAGTGGTTTATTGTTCATGTGGATACTCTAAACAAAATGAGGTTCTTGAAGATGTTTTGGAAGCGCCAATGCCTGATCAATATAGGCCACGCGTAAAGTATCGCGAGATCCTAAATAGCGCTGATAAAAGCTCGAATTTAAAATAGCCGCTGCGCCATGGGTCAGCGACCAAATTGCAGCCAAATAGTCCCGCACCGGCATGGTACTATGAATTTCTTCAAGATATTTTTCAGTCATGTTGATGATGATTCTCAAGCGCTGTTTGCGCACCTGATACAACTCTTGAAACAGATGATAAATTCCCTGACCAGTGGTCGATAAGCGTTCTTCGATTTGATGAAATAACACTGTACGTTCGGGATGATGTAAATGATGCAACATAAAGAATGCCAGATGCTCTGGAAAGGTTTTTTCTTTGTCCTGTACCATTTCTAGCAACATGCGCTCATTACGAACAATAAGCAGCATATACAATTCATCTTTACTCTGAAAATGCTTGTACAGCGTTCCTTTGGCGAGATCCAGTTCAGCAGCCAAGGCATCAAGTGTCATACCGGCTTCTCCATTGTCGAGAAGAAGTTGCTCTGCCACTTCAAATATTAATGCTTCTCTTGCCCTGAACTGAGCTTGTCGATCCATCTTCACGCTGTCACTCGCTTATCTATGTCATTTTAAAGTTATGTGTTTGCAAGGAGATTTTCAAAATTTTGACGTGTAATCAATGCAATCTCCTCGAGTGATTTATCATATACATCACTCAACGCTTTGGCTACATATGGCACGTATTTTGGTTCATTTGATTTACCGCGATACGGTACTGGCGCAAGATATGGACTATCGGTTTCAATCAGCAGACGATCAAGCGGCACTTGTTTGGCAACATCGCGTAAATCTTGCGCATTTTTAAACGATACAATTCCCGAGAACGAAATATAATAACCGCAGTCCAAAGCAGCTTTAGCGGTTTCCCAGTCTTCGGTAAAACAATGCAAAATACCGTGTGTCGATTGCTCTGCACGAATGATATCAATGGTATCGGTCTTGGCAGAACGTGTATGCACCACCACAGGCTTTCCGACCTGTTTGGATGCCTGCAAATGTCGCGCAAAACAGGCCTTTTGCTGATCGACGAATTCCGCACTGTGATAATAGTCAAGCCCTGTTTCACCAAGTGCCCATACTTTTTCGGGTTGAGCCAACTCGACCAGATACTCTGTCGTTGCTCGTGCCATGACTTCAACATCTTCACACGGATGCACCCCTACCGTATACCCGACATCTTCATGACGCGCTGCAATCGCTGATAATGCGATATGGTCATCAAGATCGACAGAGATGCTCATAAATTTAGATACACCTGCCGCGCGCGCTTCGTTTAGTGCCTGATCCAAATCGCCACCATATGGCGTTAAGTCGAGCATGGTTAAATGACAATGCGTATCTACAAACACAATTCTTTCCTAAAACTACATGGTAAAATTTGAGCGATCTGAGGACATACTACCTGCCAAAATTTTTTCGGCTTCAGTTTTATAGTATATACCTCGCTCTCCAGAGAGCTGTATGGCAAACCCTTGTGGTTTGATTCCAGCTTGCTTACGAGAAATCCAAATGACTTTTCCTGTAAGTGGAATTTTCAGTGTTTGTTCAGGCAAGGTTGCAAGAACAAATATCTCCTCACCTAACGTGACTGATTCTCTAGAAGGGATAAACAAACCGCCACCTTGTACAAAATGCATGTAACTGGCTTGCAAGGTTGCCCGATCCGGAATGTGCACATGAATCAGGCCGCCACTAATTCTCGATTCCATGTTCAACTCCCATTGACGTTCATGAGCTGAATAAACAATTGATCGATCACAAGATTGGTTTGAACATTCTGTCCGATCAATTGTTTTGAATGCTGGATCTGCGCATATAGATCAAAGAGTTGTTCAAGTGCATACTCACCAGACAGTTCCTTAAAGTCCAAATCAATATTCTTAGGATCCTGATTTAGCTTGACACAAATTAAATCACCCAACAAGTATTCAAACATGATCAGCCAATCTGCCGCCGCTAGCTCTTTTTGCCACTTCGATGCAATCATCAAAGGCATATTTTTCTGTTTGACCAGTTTAATCCAGTCAGATACAAAATCACGGCGCTTGTTAAACCAGTCAGCTTCTGCAAGCTCTATCGCCTTGAGCGGCATGTCATTGCTCAAATTTAACAGAAGCTGAATTTCTGCTGGATCGAGCGTTGGTAGTTGTTCGCTTAAATAGTCCTGTGCCTGATCAAAGGTCATTCGATCCAGTGAAAAATGCTGAAGGCGACTTCGAATGGTTGCCGGAAGCTTCAGATAATGATCAGCAATCAAGATAATCAATACTTTCTCGCCGGGTTCTTCAAGCGTTTTCAGTAGTGCATTTGCAGACGCGATATTTAAAGCCTCTGCCGGCTCAATCACAATAACGCGCCAGCCATCGACGGTTTGCTGCACAAACGGCAGCAGATCACGGATTTTTTCAATCTTGATCTTGGCATTCTGTTTTTTATTGTCGTCATCGGTAGTGATATACACATAATTTGGATGAGTATCCGATTTAAGCCACTGACAACTGATGCATTCACCGCACGCACCTTCTGTTTTTTTTTGCGTGCACAGCACCCAGCTTAAAAAATGCAATACAAAAGCGTGTTTGCCACTGCCCGACTTTCCATAAAATAACAGGCCATGACCCAATTGAGGGAAACGTCCTGTGAGCGATTTCCACACTGTAGCTTGCCAAGGATAAACCTTTGCTTGATGCTGTTTCACGCCATCATTTCCATTTAATCAAAATATGAAACAGGCAATGCGTTTAAACGCGCCAGATCTTCAGGTGTATCCACACCCGGTGGAAGTGCGCTGTCTGCAACAGCAATAGCAATACGATGTCCATTTTCGAGTACACGAAGCTGCTCCAAACTCTCAAGTTTCTCAAGCACACCTTGCGACCATTTCACATATTCTTGTAACAGGCTCACGCGATACGCATACAAACCCAAGTGACGGTAAGCGTGATCAAAACTTGATGAAACCTGTTTCTGGGCTGCATCACGGTCGTACGGTATTGTGGCGCGACTAAAATACAGGGCTTCTTGCACATTGTTCATCACCACTTTGACAATACTGTCACGCGCGAACTCATCTAAAGAATGAATCGACTCACATAAAGTCGACATCGAGCAATCTGGCTTAGCCACCAACAGTGATGCGACCTGTTGCACCAGTGCTGCAGGTAAAAGCGGCTCGTCGCCTTGAACATTGACAATAATATCGTCTTTGCCCCAGCCCTTAATACGCGCTACTTCACTTAATCGATCTGTTCCTGAAGGATGAGCAGGATTGGTCATAACCACTTCGATTTGCTCTGCACGACAGACTTCGGCAATTCGCTCATCATCGGTTGCAACGCATAGATCATCAAAACCCTCTACTTTTTTGGCCTGATCAACCACACGTAAGATCATCGGACGCCCATGAATCTCAAGCAATGGCTTTCCAGGCAAACGAGTACTGGAAAATCGAGCCGGGATGACAATATGTTTCATATGAATGTCCTAAGAAAAGCGAATTCCAAGTGTTGTAAGCTGCTCTTCGAGCAAAGTGTAGCAGGCGTCGGATAAAACTGCCTCGACGGGAACCACCCAAATTTTTCGACTAAATTCCGGGTGCTGTTTTAGCAAGGGCAGTAATTTTACAGCATCTTTTTCAGTGGTAATAATGGCGTGCCGATCGTCAAATTCAAGATCTGCCAGCTGGTAGTCGTGATGGTCTGGAAACTCATGACATTGAAAATCATGGATTCCCATCGATTCTAAAGTGGTATAAAACCGCTGCGGAAAACCAATCCCCACCACTGCATAAAAACTCTCATGAGGATTAAAAAGAGAGACATCATGGGTAGGCGACATTAAATAAGGTTCACTTGGCTGTAAAAACATATTCAACGGCGACTTAGACGCATGACCATGCTCGATTACTGTCGCGCCAACCAAGCGCTGTTTGGACTCCCGTAGAAATCCTTCGGGCAATAATTTTTCATTGCCCAAACCGCGGTTTAAATCCAGTACAATCCACTCCAGATCACGTGCCAGCGCCCAATGCTGTAATCCATCATCACTAATAATGAGATCAAGCTGATGATGTTTGATGAGTAATTCGATTGATGCTTGACGATTCGGGCCGACAGCCATCGGCACATGGGTAGACTGAACAATTAAACAAGGTTCATCACCCACTTGTTCGGGTGTCGAGGTTTGAGTAACCAGCGCCGGAAACGGGCCTTCAGCACCATAACCCCGACTAATTACACCCACGCGGACGCCCTTGAGCTGCAAATAGTTGACCAACCGAATCAGTAATGGCGTCTTGCCGCTTCCTCCTACCGTAATATTCCCAATCACCAGTACAGGTAGCGGCGCACGATATACCGATTTCAGTTTTGTATCGAATAAAGATTTATTTAGCTTTGAACCGGCACAATACAACCAAGACAGTGGACGCAGCAACACCAACCATTTGGCTTGACGGTTCCATGCATCTTGAATGATCTGTGCCAGAGACATGAATCTTTATTCCTCAAAATTACGCTGATGCAACTGGAAGTAAGCGCCCTGTTTATCTAACAGCTCTTGATGTGTACCTTTTTCAACAATCTGTCCTTTATCCATCACCACAATCATGTCAGCATTTTCAATGGTGGACAGACGATGCGCAATCACCAGTGTGGTTCGATTTTGCATCGCTTCATCGAAGGCTTTTTGAATGAAATGCTCGGATTCATTATCTAGCGCACTGGTTGCTTCATCCAAAATCAAGATTGGCGCATTTTTTAAAATTGCACGTGCAATGGCAATACGCTGGCGCTGACCGCCAGAAAGATTCAGGCCTTGAGCACCGAGTACAGTGTCGTAGCCTTGAGGTAAATTCATAATAAATTCGTGCGCATAGGCGGCTTTTGCTGCCGCGATGATATCTTCATCTGCCGCACCTTCAAGCTGGCCATAGGCAATGTTTTCACGCACTGAACGGTTGAACAACACCACCTGCTGATTCACCATCGCCACTTGCTGACGCAACACCGAGAGCTCAATATCTCGAATTGGAATACCATCAAGATATAGCCCACCCGAAGTGGTTTCCTGAAAGCGAACCAACAAATTCACCAAAGAGGTTTTACCTGCCCCCGAACGACCCACCAAAGCAATCGTTTGGCCTGCCTGAATATCCAATGTAAAATCTTGAATGGCCTTTACACCGGCTGCATATTCAAGTGTCACATGATCAAAGCGTACACCGCCTTCAAGTTTTGGCGTTAATACACCTTTATTTTCTTCTGTCGGCAAATCGAGTACTTCAAATACCGAATACGCCGCCGCAATACCGCGCTGAAGTTTTTCATTGACATCGGTCAAGTTCTTTACAGGCTTAGCCAAAAGTCCCGCTGCGGTAATATATGCCACAAATTCACCCGCAGAGGTATCGCCTAAAATTTGTGGACGAAGTGCCAACCATACAATCAAGCTCATCGCCATCGCCATGACCAACTGAACCAGCGGACTGTTTAGATTTTGCACGATCACCATTTTCAAGCCGCGCTTTAAGTTGTCTTCAGATGACGTATAAAAACGCTTTTGTTCTGAAGCTTCACCTGCAAAGCTTTTGACCACGGCCTGACCCGCGATACTTTCTTGAACCACATGGTTCACATCGCCCATGGTGTTTTGCACCTGTATAGACAGTTTACGCATGCGCTTCGATGCTTTACGCACCAAAAAGCCAATAATCGGCATAAAAATAAAGATACATAGCGTAAGACGCCAGTTGGTGTAGAGCAGATAACCCAATAACCCCATGGTCACCAAACCATCTTTCACCATAATTTTTAATGATTCAGAGGAAGCTGCCGTGAGTTGCTCGACGTTGTACATGATCTTGGCAGAGATATGCCCAGAGGAATTGTCGAGGTAGTACTGCGAGGGCAGACGCATAAGTTTGGCATAAACTTCTTGTCGAATACTAAAAATGAGTCGACGCGAAATCACCGCAGTGTAGTATCCACCCATAAATAAGCCAAGACCACGGAAGAAGACCAGTAATACAATTAGCAAAGGAAACCAGTCTAAGTCTTCTCGACTACCGAGTTGAATGGCATCAATAATATATTTTAAGAGTTTTGCGACTGATACTTCGGTTGCGGCATTTAAACCAAAACCAATCAGCACCAACAAAGCGATACCCCAATAAGGTTTTAAATAGGATATTAGACGTATATAAACCTTAAAATCTTGCTTCACTCAATCAACCTCTAATTCGGCACTAGCATAATATCAAGTAGTGCTTAGCGTTCCTTAGCTTGCTTCACTCATCTCAATGAGCCAACAACAGCAGTGTAAACCACCAACATTCACCTTGAACAAATAAACATACTAGATGCGAGCTGGAGTTTAACATACTTCAATACTTGCACCGTATGGTTTTGGTGGCAGATGTTGTTGTCTTAAGCTTAAAAAAGTATGAATTTTCAATAAAAATAAGGCATCAATACCGTTCATATCGACGCCTTATTTCATACATAAAAGCTATAGCAAATCAGTCCGCGTATTTAAACCAAATAATTACGCATCTGGCAAACACAGGGTGAGAATACCATCTAGCTCATCAAGTGAATGGTACTGAATCACCAACTTACCTTTACCTTGTTTATTGTGGTCAATTTTAACCTGAGCACCAAAACGCTCAGATAAACGCTGGGTTAATTGCTCAATATCTGGTGGTGTTGCCTCTTTAGGCTTTGACTGTTTCGGTTGATTCCACTCGCGAACCAACTGTTCGGTTTGACGAACCGACAGGTTTTTATCAATGATGACTTTTGCAATCGAAATTTGATCTTTTGCCTTCAAGGCCAGAATGGCACGGGCATGACCCATATCGAGTTGCCCTTCTTGCATGAAGTCTTTAATCACATCATCGAGACTGAGTAAACGCAGAAGATTGCTGACTGTTGTTCTTGCCTTGCCTACCGTTTCGGCAATTTCTTGATGACTCAGACCAAATTCGTCATGAAAGCGTTGCAATGCCAAGGCTTGATCAATTGGATTGAGATCTTGACGCTGGATATTTTCAATCAGAGCCAATGCAATGGCAACCTGATCATTTAAATCACGAACAATTGCAGGAACCTGTTTTAATCCAGCCAACTGTGCTGCACGCCAGCGACGCTCACCCGCAATAATTTCATAACTGAACTGATCATCTTGAATCGGACGAATCACGATCGGCTGCATCACACCATGTTTTTCAATTGATGCTGCAAGCTCTTTTAAATCTTGTTCTTGAATAAATCGGCGTGGTTGATACTCACCACGTTTTAACAGATTAACATCGACTTGTTTTAGCTGACCATGATCAATTGCCTGTGCTTCAAGCTGGAGTTTTTCTTTTTGAATCGAACCAAGTAATGCATCGAGTCCGCGACCTTTTGCCAAACCTCGTTTTTTTGTGGTCATGCGCTGGTTCCTTTTTTCACTTTGCTTTTCTTCAACATCTCGGCAGCCAAGTTTAAATACGCCACTGCGCCTTTAGAACTTTTTTCAAAGTAAATAATCGGCAAGCCGTGTGCAGGCGCCTCGGCCAATCGAACATTACGTGGAATAACCGTATCGTAAAGCTTTTTACCGAAGAACTGCTCAAGCTCTGCCGATACATCACGCGTCAATGCGTTTCGAGCATCATACATGGTACGCAAGACACCAGTGATCTGCAAATTCGGATTGAGCGCCTGCTGAATACGATCAATAGTCTGGGTTAAGTCAGCCAGACCTTCTAGCGCATAATATTCGCACTGCATCGGAATGATCACACTATCGACCGCAGCAAGCGCATTGACTGTAATGAGACTCAAACTTGGTGCACAGTCGATCACAATGTAATCAAACTTATCACGAACGGTATCTAACGCTTTTTTTAGAATAAACTCGCGACCATCCTGCTCTGCAATTGCCAATTCGACGCCTGCCAAGTCACGGTTAGAACCTAAAACTTTGTAGCCGACCTCAGCCTTGGTAATAGCGGTTTCAATCGGAACTTCACCCAGTAAAACATCGGTTACTGAATACAACAGGTCATTTTTTTGAACACCCGACCCCATTGTGGCATTACCCTGTGAATCCATATCCACCAGCAATACCCGTTTTTTCAATACCGCTAAAGAGGCCGCCAGATTTACAGCTGTCGTGGTTTTACCTACGCCACCCTTCTGGTTTGCAATCGCAATAATCTGAGCCATGAGAACCCCAAACTTAATTTTTTAATTGTTGCAATAAAAGCAAATGACGCTGCTCGTCCAAACGTGGAACACGCAGTTCGATCACTTGACATGAAAATTCAGTTTTTAACTGTTCGGCCTCTTCGGTCGGTACCAAGCCTTTCATTGCTGCAATCACGGTTGAATCGTGCATATACGGACGTGCTGCCGCAACAAAATCTGACAGCGATGCAAAAGCACGACTGGTCACCACATCAAATTTACCCAAATCTTGGATCGAGTCTTCGTTTTCAACGCGGGTTTGTACTGCAATGACATTTTTTAATTTTAAATCTGCAATAAATTGCTTGAGAAAACGAATTTTTTTACCGTTCGAATCGAGCAATACACAATCACGCTCAGGCTGACACAAGGCAACAATCATGCCGGGCATTCCGCCGCCTGTACCAACGTCTAAAAGACGCCCCGCTGGTAAATCTTTTAAAATGCTTAAACTATCAAGCAAGTGCTTGACCAGCATTTCTTTTGGATCTCGAATTGCGGTCAGGTTATATGCCTTGTTCCATAATACCAAGGCATCTTGATACTTTAATAACAATCCTAAAGCATCATCGCTTAGATTCAACCCAAGGGACTGACTGCCCTGTTTTAACTCTTGGAAAAATGGATGCATATCCGCTTCACATCTTAAAAATTTAGGGGAAGTATACCGATTTCTCGGTCTACGCCTAGTCTCTACCGCTTAGTGAATACACAGTTGACTGTAGAAACCTTGCTTAATTTGTTGATCTAACAGGCTTAATCGCTCTGGGGTACCTACATCAACCCAATCTGCCTGCATTTTCTGTGCGCTTGCGCGTCCATCAAGCATGGCTTTTTGCAATAAAGGTGCCAAAGGTCTTTTGCCGTCACTTAAACCCGCAAACAGTTGAGGCGATATTACTGCCAAACCACTATAGGTTAATGCCTCACCCGCTACTGCCTGCTCAAAGGTAAAGGCGCGCTGTTTGGCCAGTATAAAGTCACCTCTTGGATGCTGCACAGGATTATCGACCAAAACCAGATGCACCAAATTATCATGCAGTTCAATTTCAGTAAGTTCATTAAACGCCATGGTGGTCCAGACATCGCCATTAACCAGCAAAAAGGGATCTTGCCCCAAAAGCGGTAATGCTCGAATAATTCCACCTGCCGTTTCAAGCCCTTCACCTTCATGCGACCAGAGGATATTTACCCCCAGAGCAGTACCATCTCCAAGCGCCTCGACCAGTTTATCTGCAAGCCACGCCGTATTGATGACAATATCAGTAATACCGACTTTTTTGAGCTTTTCAATATGCCATACGATTAACGGTTTGCCGCCAACTTGAAGTAGCGGTTTAGGCGTGTGCAAGGTCAATGGACGCATGCGATTGCCGAGTCCGGCGGCCAAAATCATCGCCTTCATGCTGCAACACTCTCAAAGGTGCCGTAAGTTTCTTCAAACTTAGGTAAAACTTGTTCCATCATATAACGTCTAAATTCGGCAAGTTCTGGGTAAGGCTGACTTTCTTCCAGCAAATACCACATGACTCGCGGAAGATCTTTCAAATATCCTGATTTACCGTCACGTACGAATAAGCGCACAAAAATCCCTAAAATTTTGATGTGTCGCTGAATGGCCATCCAGTCAGCATCACGCTTAAAGGTTTCAAAACTACGCGCTACTTTTACTTGAGTTGGCAACAACGTATAAAAAGTTTCAAACCATTGGTAAACACGGCTTGGGTCCCACTGTACGTAAGCATCACGTGTAATCGAGATCAAATCATACGTGTCAGCACCAATTACTGCATCCTGAAAGTCAATCACACCGAGTGTCTCTTCATTGCCCAGTTTCATGAGGTTACGGCTGTGAAAATCTCGGTGCACAATGACTTGTGGCTGAGCCAGTGCATTTTTGGCGAGCGAATCAAAGGTCTGCTGAATCAATTGTTGCTCATCTGAATCAGGTTGAATCTCTAGCGCAGGTAGCATCCACTCAGTAAGTAAATGCATTTCTGCCATCAGTTTTTCGTAGCTATATACTGGAAATTGATCTTGAGACGGTATCGATTGCAAATGAATGAGCTGCTTAAACGACTGCAAATAGTAGGCATCAACTGTCTGCTCATTAAGTAAAGTCGAAAGCAACACATCGCCAAAATCTTCAAGCAATAAAAAACCTTGAGCTAGATCTTTGGCCACAATATGCGGAACACGAACACCATGCCGATCAAAAAACTCGTCAATTTGAACAAATGGCACACAATCTTCTTTTTCTGGTGGCGCATCCATTAACATATAGGTATTATTTTTGTATTCGACTCGCGCATAACGGCGAAAACTTGCGTCTCCGGCAAGAAATTGAATTCTAAAATCGCTTGAATTTAGAATCGAAGTAAGCCAGATATGTATCAATTGTTCACGTTGTGTATTCATTTGCAATAAAATCTAAAACGGGCTGAGATTTTGAAGTTCTAAGTGTAGCCACTTATAAACTTTTTCTCTATGATGCGACAATAATTAATTGCGTTTTAGCATACTTGGTTAATGACACAAATGAAGTATCAGTTTAAATTTAATCCGTTAGCAGCTGCTATTTTTACACTTTTGTGTGGTAGCACCATACAATCAAGCTATGCTGAAGCCAACGATACAGCTTCGACTGTGGACAATAAAAGACTCAAGGACAGCATTCAAAAAGCCTATCCGGGACAAGAGTTTTTTGAGCAGTATTATGTCGAAAAGTCATCTCCAGAAGCTCAGGTGCGTGATACCAAATCATTGAGTTCCGCTTTTTGTAGCGGCACCTGGATTACCCCGATCAGTC
The DNA here is from genome assembly GCF_001054715.1 of Acinetobacter sp. 243_ASPC. NCBI lineage: Bacteria > Pseudomonadati > Pseudomonadota > Gammaproteobacteria > Moraxellales > Moraxellaceae > Acinetobacter > Acinetobacter sp. 243_ASPC. Next base: position 31,579 of record NZ_JVOR01000032.1, read on the forward strand.
CGACCACACAAGCTGTTGACCCTAAAGAGGCCACATCTACAGTCACAGCAGACTATGCACATTACAATCCGAATGGCGATTCAGAACTTGAAGGCAATGTCCTGATTGATCAGCAAGGCCGATCTGTGCGTGCCGATAAAGTCACGATCGATAAAAGCCAAACCTATGCCAACGCGCAAGGGAATGTGCAGCTTGCACAAGCTGGATTGCTGGCCAAAAGCGATCAGGTTAATTACAACCTGAAAACCCAGCAAGGTGATTTAAAAAATAGCTATTACATTTCTGAGCAGCAACATGCGCATGGCCGTGCAGACCTGATTCAGCGTACCTCACCGGATGTACTGGTGCTGCACAATGCCACCTATACCACTTGCCCACCCGAGCAAAAGCCAACTTGGAAAATTCAAGCCAAAGAAATTGAACTAAATCAGGAAACCGGGCGTGGTGTAACCAAAGGCACCAAGTTATATGTAAAAGATGTCCCTGTTTTGGCAGTACCGTATTTTAATTTCCCGATTGATGACCGCCGAACCACCGGGATTCTTAACCCAAACCTAGGTTTCTCAAACGATGGTGGGCTTGAACTCACCGTACCGGTTTATTTGAATCTTGCGCCAAATTACGATGCAACGGTTACTCCGCGATATATTTCAGATCGTGGCATGATGATGCAAGGCGAATTTAGATACCTCACCGAGAATTATGGTCAAGGTAAAATCTGGGGTGGCTACTTACCAAGTGATGATCGATACAATAATCAAGATCGTAAAGATTTTAACCTTTTGCACAAATGGCAAATTAACGATTATTTAACGGCAGATGCAGAATATCACTACGCCTCTGATAAAGATTACATCACTGACTTAGATACCAATCCAGATTCTAAAACCGATTTGAATCTACGCCGTGCGGTCACTCTAAAGTATAAAAATCAAATTCCTGGCCTGACTGCGCAGTTAAAAGTTGAAGACTATCAAACTTTAGATAAAACCATTTTGGATGCAGACAAGCCTTATGCACGCTTGCCGCAGTTCTTGCTCAACTATGTGACGGGCAATCCGCTTGGTTTGCAATATGAATATAATAACGACACCGCGTATTTCAAAAAATCGATTAATGACAACTCTGCACAAGAAAGCAGCGGTACACGTTTTTATAACCAGTTTGCAGTGCGTTATAACTACCGCACCCCTTGGGCCTTTGTGATTCCAGAAGCTTCTGTTCGAAGCATCAATACTTTCTATGATAAAGACAGTATTGCCTCACAAAACCTAGATGCCAGCTCGGAAACTAAGTCGGTAGTCGTACCGCAGTTTACCCTCGATTCAGGTTTGATTTTCCAGCGTGATGGTAAGTACCTTCAAACCATTACACCACGTGCATTTTATGCATACGCGCCGTATGAAAATCAAAATGGCTATGCCAACTTTGATACCACATCCGCTTCAATCAACTACGATCAGCTGTTTAGCCCGTATCGTTTTTATGGTCATGACCGTTTAGAAGACAACAACTTCCTTTCTCTGGGCGTTAGCTATAGCTTGTTTGATACCGAAGGCCTTGAACGAATTCGTGCAGGTGTTGGCCAAAGTTTTTATTTCTCTGATCGCCGTGTGACGCTAACAAACAGCACTGACACTGAAGATACGTCTAAAACATCAGGGCCGATTGTCAGTATCTCGAGCCAGCTGACAAACAAGTTTACAGTAAGTGCCAACTCGGCATGGATGTCTAATGGCAATAATTCTCAGCACGATTTCCAAGCCTATTTCACAGGTGACAACGGAAATCTTTATAACGTTGGTTACTTTAACCGCAAGGAAATTGTAGATCGTCAAGTGGCGTACGATGCGGCTGTTGCATCATTTGTACAACCAATCAAGAACAACTGGCGTATTATGGGCCATGTTCAATATGACTTCAGAAACAACGTCGCACGTGAATACCTGCTTGGCGTAAATTATGAATCATGTTGTTATGCGGTTTCTGTTTACGGCCGTTCTTACTACAACGATCTAGACGATCCGAAAGATCCGAACGTCAACGTTAAGCGCGCGGTGATGGCAGAAATCACATTTAAAGGATTAGGCGGCTTAAACAACAAGTTAGCTTCTTTATTGGAAAATCGCGTTTTAGGCTTTAAAGAAATTAATCAATCTTGGACACAACGTTAATGAAGACAAAGTATTTGAAACAGTTATTTAAAACAACCGCGCTGGCTCTGGTTGTTTCTTCATCAATGCAAAGTTTTGCAGCGCCAACAGACGAAGTCGTTGCAATTGTGGACAATAGCGTCATTCTTAAAAGCGATTTAGATCAAGGTGTCACTGAAGCAACACACCAGCTTGAAGCACAAAAAAAAGGGCTTCCACCACAAAACTTCTTGCAGCGCCAAGTGCTTGATCAGTTGATTTTACGTGAAGCCCAACTTGAAATGGTGAAACGTTACAACATCAAGATTGATGAAAACACACTCAATGATGCTGTACTCAAAGTGGCTGGTCAGTCAGGTATTAAATCACTCCCTGCCTTTCAACAGAAACTCGATGGTATAGCACCGGGAACTTATGCAGCACTGCGTGCTCGTATCAGTCAAGATTTGGCAATCAATCGCTTACGTCAGCAGCAAGTCATGTCACGTATCAAAATTAGTGATCAAGACGTTGAAAACTTTTTGAAGTCACCTCAAGGTCAGGCAATGCTTGGTAGTCAGGTTCATGTTATTCATGCGCGTATCTCTGCCCAACAAGGAGTAGATCCGCAGCAGCTTGCCAAAGTTGCGCAAGATGTAAAACAAGCCTTGAATGAAAGTAATGACATTGCGGCGATTGGTAAAAAATTCTCAACCAAAGACGTTAAGGTCGAAGGTGCAGACATGGGATACCGTGATCTTGCCGACCTGCCTTCTGAATTAGCTGCGCGTGTTAGTCCACTTCAGCAAGGTCAAACTACCGAGCTGATTAATGTTCGTGATGGCATTCATGTTTTGAAATTGATCGAACGAAAAAGTAGCGATCAAAAAGCCATGGTGACCCAATACCAGACGCGCCATATTTTAATTCAGCCATCTGAAGTCATCAGTCCGGATATGGCCAAACAAACTATTGATAGCATTTATAATCGTTTAAAGTCGGGTGAAGACTTTACCACACTCGCTGCAACCTACTCTTCTGATACAGGCTCAGCACGTGATGGCGGAAGTTTGGGCTGGGTAACGCCGGGCAGTATGGTGCCACAGTTCGAAGAGAAAATGAAAAATACACCAGTCGGACAAATTAGCCAGCCATTCCAGACCCAATATGGATGGCATATTCTTGAAGTCACTGGCGTTCGTGAAAAAGACATGACTCAAGAATATCAAGAGCGTATGGCACGCCAGATCTTGGGTGAGCGACAGTTTGATAGTGAACTGGATAGCTGGTTGCGTGAAGTACGTGCCCATGCGTATGTACAAATCAAGGATCCGGAACTTGATACAAAATTGCAGCGAGCAAAAGCCATAGCAGCACAGTAATCATTTTTTAAAAGAACCAGCTAAATGCTGGTTCTTTTTTTATATTTTAGATAAAAAAAACCTCAGTCATATCGACTGAGGTTTTTTACTGAAACAGATTAACGGTTGTTAGAATCGTCGTCCTGTCCATCTTCGAATTTTGTATCGTTGTCAAAGCCAGAAGCGCCTTGACCGCCGAAGCCACCTTGACCACCGAAGCCGCCGCCTTGACCACCAAAGCCACCTTGACCACCGAAGCCGCCTTGACCGCCGAAGCCGCCGCCTTGACCACCGAAGCCACCTTGACCACCGAAGCCACCTTGACCACCGAAGCCACCACCTTGACCGCCGAAGCCGCTACCTTGACCGCCGAAGCCACCACCCTGACCACCAAAACCACCTTGTGGTGCACCAGCTGGCGCGCCTGCTGGACGTGGGTTACGTGCAGGAACTACAGTTGAAATTGCATGCTTGTAAACCATTTGGCTTACCGTATTTTTTAGCAACACTACGTATTGGTCGAAAGATTCAATGTGACCTTGTAATTTAATACCATTCACAAGAAAGATTGACACAGGAATACGTTCTTTACGGAGAGAATTTAAGAACGGATCTTGTAATGTTTGACCTTTAGACATTTTATAACTCCAAAAAAATTAAAATCAGCGCAAAAAACCATCTTTATTTTTCAATTAAAATTTATAAAAAAGATAGTATGTAAATTTTGCTTTATCCATAAGAGTTTCGCAAGTCTTGTTGAGCCTGCTTTATAGTTAAATAAGTTTTAAAATAGTGCTTTTCTTGCAACGAACGTAACCAAGTGTATTGACGTTTCGCAAGTTGTCGTGTCGCGAATAATGCCTTATCTTCCATTTCCCTCCTATTTATGTGACTTTTATCACTTTTTAACAGAAAATCGAGTGCTTGACGATACCCGACAGACCGCATTGAAGGTAAATTTTCATTCAAATCGTATTTTTTAATTAAAGCTTCCACCTCATTTAAAAAACCGATATCCCACATTTTGAGCAATCTTTGTTCAATTCGCTGATGTAATTCTACCCGATCTGGCAGCAAAGCATAGTTATGAAATGTGTAACGATATGGTAAATTTTTCGGTTGCTCCATTTGTAATTGCGTAATCGGTATACCAGTCAATCGATAGACTTCTAGCGCGCGAATAATACGCTGGCGATCAGATACATTAAACTTTTCACCTGCGGTCGGATCCACTTTGCGCAATTGTTCATGCACAGCTTCCCACCCTTCAAGCGCAGCCTGCTGTTCAATTTCTGCCCGAATATCAGCATTTGCACTTGGAAGATTGCTTGACAGTCCTTCAAGTAAGGCCTTGAAGTACAGCATGGTTCCACCAACTAAAATAGGCGTTTTGCCTTGCTGGTGGCACTGGTCGATCAAGCGCGTGGCATCATCGACAAATTGCGCAGCAGAATACACTTCTAGTGGCGTAATAATATCAATTAAATGATGCGGATATTGTGCCTGCTCTTCTTTGGTGGGCTTTGCTGTACCGATATCCATATCTTGATAAATCAATGCAGAATCTACAGAAATCAGTTCAAATTGACCCTGTTCATACAGTTCACATGCCAAGGCTGTTTTACCGCTTGCGGTCGGCCCCATCAAATTGATTACGGGCAAAGAAGTTGACATGAAAAACTATTCTCCTCGAGCAAAAAGCTTGTCAAGTTGATGAAGTGGAAATGCGCGCCATGTTGGACGGCCATGATTACACTGACTGGCGAATTCTGTCTGCTCCATTTGACGTAACAAAGCATTCATTTCAGACAGACTCAGCATGCGATGTGCACGAACTGCACCGTGACATGCCATGCCAGCCAAAATGGCATCACGCTTATGCATAAGCGCCTGTGCCTGATCATTTGGATCCAGATCATGCAAAAGCTCAGGAATCAGTTTCTCAAAATTAGCTTTATGCAAAATGGCCGGAACTCCACGCACAATTGCTTGATCATCACCATACTGATCAATATCCAGACCCAATCGCGCCAGCTGATCTTTTAGATCTTCAATCCGTGCCGCTTGCATACGTGTAACTGAAACCACTTTAGGAATGAGCAATTGCTGTGAAATCCAAAACTCGGGCTTATCCCACGCAGATTTCATCTGTTGTAATAAAATACGCTCATGTGCAGCATGCATATCAACAATAATCAAGCCTTCGGTATTTTGTGCCAAAATATAAATACCGTGCAATTGTGCTATGGCAATTCCCAGCGGAAACTCATCTACTTCGGACTCTGCTTGACGTTCTGCCGTATTTTCTACCGCTTCTGTTTGCTCACGCAATGGAGCTAGATAACTTTTAAGGGCATTGTTGAGCCGCTCTGGATCACTCACAGGTTGTGGACGTCGCGAATAATCAACAGAATTGGGCCGACTGGCATTAAATTCGGTTAACAGCTCTGTTGATACGGCTGTAGTTGCCGCATGTGTGTGATCGGCCTCATGCGGTACTTGAGTTGATGCTGTTTCAGCGCGGTGCAAACTAAATTGTTCTTGATAGCTCGGCTGCGGCATGCGCTCAATAGACAATTGTTCAGGTTTCATGGCCTGAGACAACTCGGCCGCTGCGGTCTGAAATTGTGAGAGTGTTTCTTTGGCATAATGCCGTACAAACTCATGCACTTCACGCTGGTTTAAAAAGCGAATCTCATGCTTGGTGGGATGTACATTGACATCAATTTGTTCTGGATCGACCTCTAAAAACAGTAAATAAGCCGAATACTGATGACCATGCAAAATTCCATCGTAAGCCATGCGCAGTGCATGTGAAATGGTTTTATCTTTGACTATACGGCCATTCACATAGACATATTGCAAATCGGCTTGTGGGCGCGCGTCGGAGGGATGACCCAACCAGCCCGACAATCGCATGGAAATACTTTGCGTATCGAGCCAATAGGCATTTTGAGTAAACTGATGCCCAAGCAGTTGCTGAACACGCTGAAAACGCAGTTGCCCGCTGTCTGCTACAGGTAAATTCAAACGAACCTGATTGTTGTGCTCTAACATAAACCGAATATCAAAATGTGTCAGTGCCAGACGTCTAATAATCTCTTCGATATGTCCAAATTCGGTGCTGGGTTTTTTTAAAAATTTACGCCGCGCAGGAACATTAAAAAATAAGTCCTGTACACTAATGTGTGTGCCCTTTCTGAGCGCAACAGGTTGAATCGCTTGATGATCAAAGGCTGTACCATTGACTTCAACCTGATACCCGACGCCATCGTCAGATTGACTACTCATTAGCGTTAAGCGAGATACGGCGGCAATCGATGCCAAGGCTTCGCCTCGAAATCCCAAACTTACGATGGCATGCAAATCTTCGGAAGTCTTGATCTTACTTGTGGCATGACGCATTACCGCCAGCGGTAAATCGTCACTATGAATCCCCTGACCGTTGTCGATGATTTCGATGAGCGTAGCGCCACCTTGCTCGACGCGAATGATCAGTTCGGTTGCGCCTGCATCAATTGCATTTTCAAGTAATTCCTTCACAACCGATGCAGGCCGCTCAATCACCTCACCAGCCGCAATCTGGTTGGCCAGCGCAGGATCGAGAGTATGAATACGTCGCAGATCGCGGGAATCTTGCAGCATGTTAAATGAGGTCCTTTAATTGTACGTATTGCTGAGCATCATTCAATTCAATCGTCACATATCGTTCAAGATCATCTTCAGATTTTTCAATTTGAATGATGATATCTGGCTCTGGAATCTCGTTTTCTCCCTTCGATGGCCATTCAAATAAAAACAAAGCATGCGGAACATCCAGATAATCCCGAATTCCCATTAATTCAAGCTCATAGGGATCGTTAAGGCGATACAAGTCGAAATGAAATATCTCTTTTTGCTGGATACGATACGGCTCGACCAAGGTATAGGTTGGACTTTTTACTGCCCCCTGATGACCCAGCGCTTGCAGAAAATGACGAGTAAACGTGGTTTTGCCTGCGCCTAAATCGCCAATTAAATACACCACACCTTCTTGGATCACACCAGAGAGTGCTGTTGCCAGTTTTTGTGTGTCGAGTTCATCCGCTAGGGTTAAACGAAGGGAATACTGCATTACGCTCATACATGATTCAATCGGACTGTGTATAATACCATCCTGAATGTTTAAAAGCCTATGATCAAGTAAAAAGCTGCTTGCTTTTCAAACAGCCTGACTCTCTAGCGATATCTCCAAAATGGCCAACATGAACGCACACGAATTTATCCCTACTACTCGTCAAGGCGTAAGTGCCAGCAAAGTATTTTTACCCACCATGCATGGCAAACCACCTGAAACAACTTTTGCTTACCTGTGTGCGCATTTTCCTCATATATTAGCCTCAGAATGGCAACAGCGCTTCGATGATGGACTAATTATCAATGCTCAAGGCCAAACGCTGAGTGTAGCTAGCCCCTATTTATCCAACCAGCATATTTTTTATTATCGTTTTTTATCGCATGAAGTTGTAGTGCCATTTCAGCATGAGATTTTATTTGAAAATGAACATCTACTGGTGGTCGATAAACCACATTTTTTAACCATGACACCCACGGGCAAGTATGTACAAGAAACACTGCTGGTTCGCTTAAAACAAAGTGGCCAAACTCCCGATCTAACTCCAATCCATCGTCTTGATCGTGAAACGGCGGGTGTGGTGATGTTTTGTAAAAAACCTGAATCCCGCGGTGTGTATCAATCTTTATTTGCAGCGCGCGATGTGCAAAAAACCTATCATGCCATCGCCCCTTATCATCACACGCTTCAGTTTCCTCGCACAGTTCGACTCAACATGAGCAAAGGTGAGCCGTTTTACACCATGAAAGTCAATCCAGACGCCGAGCCGAATAGTGAAACCTGGATTGAATGCCTAGAGTATTCAAATCATTGGGCAAAATATCGTTTAAGCCCCAAAACCGGAAAACAGCATCAACTTCGTGTGCATTTGGCTCATTTAGGGCTTGCTATCCAGAACGATCCGCTTTATCCATTTTTGGCACACAAAGCCGACGATGACTTTTCCAACCCCTTACAGCTTTTGGCAAAAGAATTACAGTTTGTCGACCCCGTTACACAAACTGAAATGTACTTTTGCTCAAGACAGTCACTTTCTTTGTCATTTAATCGTAATGACAACCACGCTATTTTTTAGTTTTAAGATTGAAATTACAAATTCTTGCTTTAGAATAAGCCATTAAAAATTAAAAAATCGTTTGGTTTTTATTCATGCGAAAAACAGAAGTTTATCAGGTTCGACTTGATTCACACGAAAAGAAGCAGGCCTTTGCTGTTTTCAAACAATTGGGGATTACACCGGCACAAGCCGTGCGTCTTTTTTTCAAGCAGGTGGTTTTAACCAAATCCATCCCCTTTGCAATTGAAAATCAAAACATCGATATGGAGCAGCTCCTCAAATTGCGTAAAATCAAGTCGCAATCTGCCGCTGTTACGCCACGTGAAAATGATCAAGCCGATAGCGATCTACTCATAGATGATCATGAAGCACTTTTTGATGAGCTGAATGCCTTACTCGGTGAGAGTGATCAAGCGCCATAATGTTGCAGTTTTAAACAAGTTTTAACGTTCTTCGTATTTGATTTTGGTTATGCTTCTTCTCTATGACACATAATAATAAAGCTGGAGAATCGCATGATCGTTCGACGAGCCACTGTAGAAGATTTAAATCAACTCGCGGTATTGTTTGATGAATACCGTCAGTTTTATGGCGCATCATCCAACTTAACGCAATCCTATGATTTTTTAAAACAACGCTTTGAAAACAAACAGAGTGTCATTTTTATTCATGTCAAAAATGATGTTTTTACTGGTTTTATTCTGCTTTATTTGGGCTTTTCATCTGTCGCCTGCTCGACCTATTATATTTTAGATGATGTGTATGTTACGCCACTTTATCGCCGTCAAGGCTCTGCAAAGCAACTCATCGATACTGCCATTTTGTTTGCACGCCATGAAAATGCGCTCAGAATCTCGTTGGAAACCCAAAAAAACAATATCGAATCAATGCGTTTATATCAAAAAATGGGTTTTGTGCTGGATCAGGAATTTCAAACCTATCACTGTTTTCTTAGGTAGACTGCCTGGCTAAATGAATCTGTGCATCAGACAAATAGATCCAATCCCCTTGTGCTAATTCAGGTAAAACCAACTGCCCGATTTGCTGACGGTGCAGCGATTCAACTTTATTTCCAACCGCAGCGATCATGCGTTTGACCTGATGATATACCCCTTGATGAATCGTCAAGCTTAAATGATATTCATCAAGCTGTTGAACCGCGGTCGCAGCGAAAAGCCCTGTTTCATTACGTAGTTCCACCCCTTGCTCAAGCTGACTCAGCTGAACTTCAGTAATCGGATCTGCCGTGTGTACATGATATACCTTAGGGACATGTTTTTTAGGATGGGTTAAGGCATGCAGAAATTGCCCGTCATCGGTCAACAGCAGTAGTCCAGTGGTATCTTGATCGAGTCGTCCAACTGCTGCTATTCCACGATCGATCAGAATATCTGGCAGCAAACTGAATACACTCTGATGATGCTGAGGTTGATGCGAACATTCAAAACCTTGTGGTTTATTGAGCGCGATATACACCTTTTCACGATAGATATACGATTCACCAAATACACGGAACTGCAAGTGCTCGGTCTGAACGCGCAACTTTAAATCGGTAACGGTATCCTCTCCTATAGACACATGCCCATTTTTAATTAGCTGCTGGCAATATTTACGTGAACCGAAGCCTTGTGATTGCAACATTTTTTCTAGAAGCATCGCCGAAATTTACCTGATATATTTTCGGCATAGTCTAACGGATTAGCTAAAAAAGTGAATGCCTTGAATGAGGTTATCACTCAAAATGCAGACGTTAAGGTTTGTTTTAAGTACACCAGCTTTTTTAAATCAAGCGTTTATTTTTATCTTATGATCAAAGCGCGCTACACTATAGCTCCCGCTTACATAAAAAGATGTTGATGATGTTGTCTCAGCTTGATGTCAATTTAATTGTATTACTGGTATTGCTAGCCTGTGGAATTTTTAGCCAAAATACAGCTGTGACCATTGCTGTAGGCGTTTTAATTTTATTTAAACTCACTCCGCTTAATACTTTCTTCCCCTATTTACAGCAACATGGATTAAACATTGGCATTATTATTTTGACCATTGGTGTACTGACTCCAATTGCAAGCGGTCAGCTCAGTGGCGAAAGTATTTTAAAGTCCTTTTTTAGCTATAAATCTTTGCTCGCCATCGGCGTCGGCTTACTGGTGGCATGGCTAGGCGGTCGAGGCGTCAAGCTCATGAGTAGCCAGCCCGATATTATTGCAGGGTTATTAATTGGTACCATTGCAGGTGTAGCGCTGCTAAGAGGCGTTCCGGTGGGGCCACTGATAGCGGCAGGATTACTCTCATTAGTGTTGTGGAATTAATAAGGATTGACAGTAAAACTTGCTGCAAATACATCTATATATGACATATTGAATCATCATGGCCTTATACAAAAATCCATGATGATTCAATAAATTCTATCTAGCACTTGAGTATTTAGGCAGCATAATAATTGGTGCGTTTTTGCGAAAATTTAGCTAACTGCTTTAAAAACCCTTCAAAATAACTTTTTTCTTTTTCCTCAGTTCTAAAGCCTGCATACAAGGTACGGCGCAACCCTTGCTCTGCCACACACTCCAGACGTCGACTCGTCACCCAGCCCTTTTGCTCGTACTCATTCACCACCCAGTCTGGTAATGCCGAAATACCCCGACCACTTGCAACCAACTGAATCAGCATTTGAGTCAGATCGGTGGTACGGATTTCTTTAGGTTGAATATTTGCAGGCAGAAACAGATGCGCCATGATGTCAAGTCGATGCTTATCGACCGGATAGGTAATCAGTGTTTCCTCTGCTAAATCCTGCACAGTGACTTTTTCAGCACGCACCAGATGGTGTGTATTTGACAAGACCAAACGTGACTCATATTCAAAAATAGGAAAATACTCAACCCCTTTGAGAGCAATCGGATCTGCGGTAATGAGCAAATCAAATTCGGCATTTTGCAATAGCTCATGTGGGTTGGCTTCAAAGCCCGAGGCAAAATCCAGATCAACATCAGGATACTGCTGGCGATACTGATTCAGTAATGGCATCAACCAATCAAAACAACTATGACACTCAGAAGAAAAAATAATCCGACCGGTTTGTCCATGCACAATACGAGTGATATCACTTTGTGCAATCTGAATTTGCGGCAGAATATCATCTGCAAGTTTCAGCAAACGCTGCCCAACATTTGAAAAGGTGACTGGACGACTGCGCCGATTAACCACCTCGACCCCATACCAATGATCGAGTTCTTTTAATTGATGAGAAATAGCAGATGGTGTCAAACATAAATCATTTGCAGCAGCAACCAATGATCCATGCTCACGTAGTGCTAACAAAGTTTTAAGATGTCGAATTTCGAGCATGAAAATAACCTATATATGACCAACCGTAAGGGAAAACATCTTGTGAACGTTAGCTCCCGACTCAGCATCTCATCGAAATGAAACCGTTTGGATGACAAACAGACCATGATGATTCTTTAATTCTAAACAGCTAATTTTAAATGTATTTTGATTTATACATCCAGCATTATTTAATGCAATAAAATCGAACAACGCGAAGGCAATAAAAAACCGAATTATGAATAATACTCATCTTATCATGGATGGCTTGAACCGACTGCAATTCAGCAAGCGTATTTGCACGCACAATCACGCACAATAAAGTCAATCAAACACATCATGCTTAAATTTAAGTTGATATTCGCACTAGCTTCTTGCCCGAGTTCGCTTCGCTTTTATGTTCTTTTTCCATTATAATTTTCACTGTTTTTTCTCCCATTTTGTCTTTTTATTATGTCTTTAAAACCGAACACTTCTGTTCGATCAGCCCGACAATTTTCATTATTCTGGGTCATTCTCGCTTTAGCCAGTGGGGGTTTTTGTATTGGAACCACTGAATTTGTCGCGATGGGTCTGATACAGGAAATAGCGTCTGATCTACAGATTACTGTGCCACAAGCGGGTCATTTTATTAGTGCTTACGCACTTGGAGTGGTAATTGGTGCGCCAGTCATTGCAATTTTGGGTGCACGTGTACCACGTAAAACTTTACTGCTTGGCCTGATGCTATTTTACGGCATTGCAAATGCACTGACTGCACTGGCAAAAACACCGGATATGATTTTAGTCTCGCGATTTATCGCAGGCTTTCCGCACGGCGCCTACTTTGGTGTGGGCGCTTTAGTGGCGGCAGAACTGGCAGGGCCAAATCGTCGTGCATCTGCAGTGGCGCAAATGATGATGGGCTTAACCGTTGCAACCGTACTTGGCGTACCGCTGGCAACTTGGGTAGGCCAGCAGTTTGGCTGGCGCTCAGGATTTGAATTTTCAGCCCTCATTGCCCTTGTTACCTTAGTGTCTGTTGCAGTTTTTGTACCTCAAATACAAGTCCGTAGCACGGCCAGTATACGAAGTGAGCTATCCGGTTTAAAAAATATCAACATGTGGCTGACCCTTGCAGTTGGTGCAATTGGCTTTGGCGGCATGTTTTCGGTATATAGCTATGTATCGCCAATTTTGACTGAATATACTAAAGTTAGTATTCAGATTGTGCCGATTGCCTTGGCAATCTGGGGCATCGGTATGGTGATTGGCGGCTTGGTGGCAGGTTGGCTGGCCGATAAAAATCTCAATAGAACCATTATTGGCGTTCTCATCAGTGCGTCACTGGCTTTTATTGCTGCCAGCTTCATGATGCACAACGTATACACCGCCATTGCTGGCTTGTTTATGATTGGTATTACGGTGATGGGTTTGGGTGGTGGATTACAAATGCGCCTGATGGATGTAGCCGGAGATGCACAAGGCTTGGCAGCATCGCTGAATCACTCTGCCTTCAATATAGCCAATGCACTAGGTGCCTATTTGGGTGGTTGGGTATTGAGCCATAATATGGGCTGGATTGCACCTATCTGGGTGGGATTTGTACTCAGCCTAGGTGGGCTGATTATTTTATTGATTGCCTTTGCAGTTGAGAAAAAAACCCGAGCAGTACACTGATCGGGTTTAATCATAGCTGATACAACTTCAATTACGCGTAAGTCGCCAGTCGCTCTGACAGTAATTGAAAGAAGGCATCTCGGTCAATGCTACGTAAAAACTCGGCATTGGCCTTACGCCCAGTCACATTCCACCAATCGGCAACCGTTGCACCCACAGTCAGCGGGCTATCTGTTTCAATTTCAACGTTAATCCAACGGCCTGTAAATAACGCTGGATTAATCATGTAGCCAATCACACATGGATCATGTAATGGCGCACCTTCCGAGCCATATTTTTCCATATCGTAACGCTCAAAGAAGTCAGTCCATGCTGCAACAGCCGGTCCAACCTTATTGTTCATTTTACGCAGACCATCCACCCACTCTTTTGAGGTTAATGCCTGATGAGTCACATCTAATGGAATGACGGTAAGTGGAATGCCCGCTGCAAACACAACTTTTGCTGCATCAGGATCGACAAACATATTAAATTCAGCTGATGGTGTAATATTTCCGCCTTCAAAGAAACCACCCCCCATGAGGACAATTCGCTCAATACGCGTGGCGATATCAGGGGCTTTGAGCAGTGCCTGAGCCGTGTTGGTCATTGGGCCTAACGAGCAAATCGTAATCGATTTTTCTGGTGCACGGCGAAAGGTTTCAATTAGAAATTCGACTGAATGCTCAGGACGAAGCGGCATTTTCGGTTCAGGTAATTCAATTCCATCTAAACCCGTTTTGCCATGCACATTTTCTGCAGTAATTAATGGACGTTTGAGCGGACGATCACATCCTGCAAATACAGGAATGTCTGGACGACCAGCCAATTCACACACTTTTCTGGCATTTACGCTGGTCAAACTTAAAGGTACATTTCCAGCAACTGTCGTAATTGCCAAAACATCAAGTTCCGGGCTGGCCAGCGCCAGTAAGATCGCAACTGCATCGTCTTGCCCTGGATCTGTATCAATAATAATTTGACGAGGTGTATTAGTCATTCCACTACCTTTTTTTAAAAAACAGCCTGAACTCGTGCTCAAGCCAAAACGCAATATATAAATCGATCTAAACGTTATAGCAAAATTTTGCCATCTTGGATTACTTTGAGTTCGCGCATTCGTTCTGCATGATATTCACCGGCGGTATAGCGTGACGAGAGCACCACATCACCACGTGGTTGTAAAAAGAATGGCATCGAAATTCGTTCTTGCTGTGCATCTTGATCTTTGAATTTCACCACACGATGGGTGGTCGACGGGTAAAAGAACTGGGACGCTTCTTGAAGCATATCGCCAATATTAATAACCAGTGAATTCGGCTCGACAGGCACATCGTACCACTCACCTGCTGCATTTTTTACCTGAAGCCCCGGTGCTGTCGCAGCAGGCAAAATGGTAATGAGATTAATATCTTCATGCGCAGCAGCACGAACATAATCTTGATCTGTCGCTACAGGTGTATAACGTAATACGCGTAATAAACCCTCCGCGCCCTCAATCATACTTGGCAACGGCTCACTATAGGCAGCGCGAATATGCTCGGGTGTAAACTCCTGAATCCATTGTAAAAGATGTTTAGCCAAGCCGAATGCTTGTTGATAATAATTTAAGCTCAGCGCTGATAATTCGGAAGGAAATACACCAGAAGGGAAAATATGAAAAAATTCTTTTAAATCTTTGACCGTTTCACCTTTGGCTGTTTCGGATAAGTCGGTTGGAAAAAATCCGCCTTTTTGTTCGGGGCGAACACGGTAATTGTTTTTATACTCAGATTTAAAAAATGTCAGCCACTCAGTGTAGATCGACTGGATTAATGACCAGTCCAGCGGATGATTGATAATCACGGCAAAACCAGTTTCACGTAACGACTGTGCAAATGCAGCCCCTGCTTGGGGATGCGTATAATCAATGGTTGCAATGTGCATAAGAACTCCATGTTATTGTGTTTATGGAAGCAAAAAATAAGCCGTATTTATAGAATGAAATACGGCTATTTTTGTCAGTATTTGGTCAAAACTGAATGCATTAAAACTATCTGCGACAACGCAATTAGAGCGCGAAGCCTAGACAAATACCGGCAATTGTTGCGCTCATCAAGTTTGACAAAGTCGCGGCCAACAACGCACGGATGGCAAGTTTAGATAATACGGGCGTCAATTTTGGTTCTACCATACCAAAAGCACCGAGTACTACACCAATCGAGCTGAAGTTGGCAAAACCACACAACCCAAAAGAAATAATGGCTGCGGTATGTGCCGAAATGGTTTGATCTGCCAGATGCGGCGCTAAGTTTAGGTAAGCAACAAACTCATTGATGACCAGCTTTTGCCCAAGCAAAGAACCTGCTAACTGCGCTTCATTCCAGTCTACGCCCATCACATAAGCTAAAGGAGAAAGGACATAACCAAAAATGGCATCTAAACTCAAGCCTGAATAGCCAAACCATCCACCCACGAAACCGAAGATACCGTTCACCAGACTGAGCAGGCCAACAAAAACCATAATCACGGTTCCGACACCTGCTGCAATTTTAAGCCCCATCATGGCGCCATTCGCAGCGGCCTCAATGATATTGGATGGACGTTGTTCGCCAAACTCAAGATCCGATACTTCAACAGTTGAAGGCTCAGTGGCTGGACTCAATAAACGTGCAAACAGAATACCGCCAGGAATCGCCATCAGCGAAGCCGCCAATAAGTATTCCATGGGTACGCCTAATCCGGCATAGCCAACCAATACCGAACCAGAAACAGCAGCCATACCACTACACATGACGGTAAACAGTTCATTTTTATTCATACGTAACAAAAATGGACGCAACGCAGCTGGTAATTCGTTTTGACCAATAAAGATGGTCGTCACCGCAGCAAAGGACTCAACCTTACTGATACCCAGCGCTTTTTGAAACAAACCACCCAGTACTTTAATAAATACCGTCATGATTTTTAAATAATACAAAATCGAAATCAGGGCAGTAACAAAAATAATGGTTGGCAGTACTTTCAGTGCAAAAATAAAACCTGCGCCATTAAATACTGTGTTCATCTGATCGCCGACCAAGGCACCGAACAAGAAAGCGCTACCTGAATCTGCATAACCAATCACATGGTTTACGCCATTGGCAAGCTGTTCAAAAATGTATTTTCCTAATGGAACATACAAAATGATAATTCCAAGCAGGAACTGCAAGCCCAAAGCCGGTAAAATCGTTCTCACTTTAATCATGCTTCGGTTATTGGAAAAAATATATCCAATCAACAAAAGAATAAAAATACCGATCAATCCACGATATTCAAACATTTTCATCTCCGTAACCTGAGCACACCCCATTCCAGCAACTCATGTCAACATCGTTGTACCTGCTGTATAAACAAACCAAGATGTCGTTACTGATCGCCCTGTACTCGAATTACCTTATCGCGCCATTCAGTGATGCTTCATAATCACTGATTTGTAAAATGAGGAATTGGAGACAATACAAAGATCATGCCATCTCAAAAAACAGCATGAATCTGAAAATTATCTTACCAATCATGATTTTGCCAGCTTTATACAAGGGGCAAATAATGCAAAAAGCCTAAAAATAAGCATTTGTTTTTAAACAAATATTTAATTGGGCTATTTATCGGGCGGTAAATTTAACAAAATTTTGCAGAGATTTCGAATGTTTTTTTTAGACTGCCCGATCAATTTTGATCAAATTAAAAAGCAGTATCGCATTTTTTTATTTTTTTCTTTTTATAATCGTGACTTAATTATATCAAACTCATAATAAAAATTTATAGCATTACAAAATTCTGCTTATGAATACCAGTGATGGTCTAAGACGTTGCCTTTTTTGAACTAACGGTAAAAAACAGTGCGTATTGAATCGTTTTTATACATTTAATTTTATGAACTTAGTGAAATACAGCACTGAGATTCAAAAAAACAAGCACGAAATGTGCTTGTTTTATGGAGAATTCATTTGTTATGCCGCCTTTGGATAGGTAATCACTTTACCCTGTGCCAGATGCGCAATTGCGTTACTGTTAAAATCGATAGTTAAAATATGGTTGTCATGGCTGATATGGTAAGATTTCACCAATGGTTCATTTCCATTATTGGTTTCAATCACGTATTCGTCCACGATATTGAGAATACCTTCTAAGTTGGTACTGCTCGAAGCGAAGTCATGATCAAAGAGATCATAAATCGTATTTAGGTTGAAGGTTTCTTGCACATGATTTGGATGATGCTTGATGTAGTTTTCTAGGAACAAAACAAGTTTGTGTGCAAAGAAATAGTAGTTCGGCTTATGAGTATAATGCAGATTCATCTCTGACTCCTTCAACAGTCTAGAATATCATTGTTTGTATGCCACTCATTCGTTTTAGGATTTCTATCTTAAATTAGTCTTAAAACACCTCCTTATGCATATCATTCTCACAATACGATAACATTATTAATTTTTGTTACTTTGCTTAAAAAAGCTGAATAACTAATCAGCAATATGGGCCACTTTTTTTAAGCGCTTGTTTGTTAAATTATACATCGCTTAAAATTAAAGGCATAATACGCCGCTTTTTTAATTTAGAGTTTCTAATGAGTTCAACCCGTCCTTTGCTTACTGTAATTGGCAGCATCAATGTTGACCATATCCTTTCTCTTGAACACTTCCCTCATCCGGGACAAACCCTGAATGGTCAGGAGTATCAGGTCGCGTTTGGTGGCAAAGGTGCAAATCAGGCAGTAGCAGCAGGCCGAAGTGGCGCCAATACCAGTTTTATTGCCTGTGTAGGTGGCGATGCCGTGGGCGAACAAATTCGTCACCAGCTCATCAAAGACCACATTGATACTCAAGCCGTACGTGCCGTTGAAGGTTTCACCACAGGTGTCGCACTGATTTTTGTTAATCAGCATGCAGAGAATTTTATTGGTATTCATGCCGGTGCCAATGCTGCGCTTGATATTGCGTATATCGATCAGCATGCAGAGCTAATTCAACGCTCAAGCGCAATTCTTTTACAGCTTGAAACACCGTTGGCGACTATCTTGCACGCTGCAAAGCTCGCCAAAGCTGCTGGCGTAAAAGTGATTTTAAATCCGGCGCCAGCTTGTGAGTTGCCAGAAGAATTACTACGTTTGGTCGATATTATTACGCCCAACGAAACTGAAGCTTTGAGCCTTACTAATGTGATTGTGCATGATGATCACGACGCTGCTGAAGCGGCAAATGTGTTGCATCAAAAAGGCATTAAAACTGTAGTCATTACTATGGGCTCTCGTGGTGTTTGGCTAAGTGAATACGGTCAGGGCAAACTGATTGAAGGGTTTAAAGTAAATGCAATCGATACCATTGCCGCAGGCGATACCTTTAACGGTGCATTTGTGACGGCACTTCTTGAAGGAAAAACCGCACAAGACGCTGCACGCTTTGCCAATGCAGCCGCCGCAATTGCCGTTACCCGATCTGGTGCCCAGCCGTCTGTGCCATGGCGTCAAGAAATTGATGACTTTTTGGCATCTCGATAAATGTATTTTGCATAAAAAAACGCAGATATTTCTGCGTTTTTTTATGCTTATTTTACTATTTCAGCGCGTGAAGTAAGCCTATTGAAAAGCACCCTTCTTTTCAATAGACTCGCTGCACATCAAAATCACTACCCATATGACTTTGATTGAATAAAAACATCTTAACTTGAACGCTCTCAAAAATTTTACCGAATATTCAATTTTTTTTAGTTTTAACAGCATAAAATTTATGTATATTGAAAATATACAGCATAATTTTCTTTGGTTTAAATTTTGAACAGCACAGAATACACATTAGACCGTACAGATCGGAAAATTTTATCTGCCCTTCGTGGTAATGGCCGACTCACGATTGCACAACTCTCCGAAGAGGTCGGTTTATCATCCTCACCTTGCTGGACACGACTAAAGCGGCTTGAATCACTTAAAATTATCGATGGTTATACTGCTAATATTAATGCCAAAGCCATTGGAATTAATGAATTATTTTTTATTGAAATTACACTCGAACGGCATGACGATGAAATGCTCGAAAACTTTAGCGAAGCACTTGCAGAAATTCCAGAAGTGATTGAGGCGCATTTGGTTACAGGAGAATATGATTATCTTGTAAAAGTTGCGGTGAAGGATTCAGAACACTATGAGCGGTTTTTAAGAAAGAAACTTTATTCCATTAAAGGAATTCGGCATACACGTTCGACTTTTGCACTACGTCCATTAAAATTGGCGCATACCGCAGATTTTATGCTGATTGAATAATGTTGAAGATAGTTGCTGCAACTGACAGCTAAATATGATTTAATACGCGCAGTTTGAGATGAGCCTCATACAGTATATGACTCGATTCGTATACGACTAGCCCCGCTAATATGCGGGGCTTTTTATTATTTTATAGGTAACAATTCAAGCAACTTAACACGAGCTGCTTTAGCTAAACTCTTTCCACGAATGGTAGATGGGTGTTGTATTTTATAGCATATAATTTTCTTCTTGTAGATAAATTGATAAAGCTGATTTTTACTGATGCCCTGATCAGCATAATGCTTTCCCTCTGAGTAAAAACATGGATTAAATAATTCTCTTCGATAAACTGTATTTTGACTACCATTTGCAAAAATAATAATATGAGGTTCAAAATAATTTATCTGCGCATTTAAAAGCTCGAAAGAAAGATCTTTAATGAAAGAAAAGTATTTAGAGTTTATTGGACTTTTTTCTTTCCAAGAAAAGCAAAATAAGTTGCAATAAACTAGCCCATCACTCCCCGAATGATCTGCAATAGATCTAGTAAAGTCATGGAAAGTGATTTTTTTACTTCTAGGCTCACTCAACATTTTTTTAAAAAAATTTTTATTCTTTTTTATTGATTCTGATAAATATTTATTCAGGGAATAATCTTGCTGTAAGTTAATATTCCATGCTCTAGTCTCTGCACCTATTATCATAATTTTATTTTTAGCATTCCAATAGTTATCTGGTTCACTAGCTAGAAATAAACCCGATAAACCTTCTGTTACTTTACTATTTTCATGATTTGTATTGAAGAAAGATTCATCTATTTTTCTTAATATATCCAGATATTCTTGTCTTAAACAATCGAAATTTTTCATTTTTTCTAAAATAATAAGGGCCGATTACTCAGCCCTTATTATTAACTCATTTAAACTCAATCATCAATCGATTAAGTTAACTGAGCCGCAGCAATTTTCTTGGTATCTACTTGATCAGCAGCATTGGTATATTCGCTCATTTGGTCGAAATTCAAATACTTGTAGATATCGGCAGACATGCTGTCGATTTGTGCTGCATATTGTTGGTACTCTTCTGGCGTTGGTAATTTACCAAGTACAGCAGCAACAGATGCAAGCTCGGCAGATGCCAAGTATACGTTAGAGCCTTGACCCAAACGGTTCGGGAAGTTACGTGTAGAAGTCGATACAACTGTTGTGTTCGGTGCAACACGTGCTTGGTTACCCATACATAGTGAGCAACCCGGCATTTCAGTACGCGCACCAGCACGACCATAAGTATTGTAAAAACCTTCTTCCATTAACTGGTGTTCGTCCATACGTGTTGGTGGTGCCAACCATAAACGAGTTGTTAATGAACCACTTGGTACTTTCTCAAGTAACTGACCCGCTGCACGGAAGTGACCAATGTTGGTCATACAAGAACCGATGAACACTTCATCAATTTTGTCGCCTTGAACGTCAGAAAGAAGTTTCGCATCGTCTGGGTCGTTCGGGCAGCAAAGAATCGGCTCTTTGATGTCTGCAAGATCAATTTCATACACTTTGGTGTATTCAGCATCCGCATCCGCCTTAAGAAGTGATGGATTAGCCAACCATTTTTCCATGTTTTCAACACGGCGCGCCATTGTACGTGCATCGCCATAGCCTTGTGAAATCATCCACTTCAACATGGTAATGTTTGAACGCAAGTATTCAGCTACTTTCTCTTCAGAAAGTGTGATTGCACAACCCGCTGCCGAACGTTCAGCAGACGCATCAGACAATTCAAATGCTTGCTCAACGGTCAAGTCAGTTTCCATTTCCGACAAGTCGATTTCTAAGATACGACCAGAGAAAATGTTTTTCTTACCTTTCTTCTCGACAGTCAAATCGCCTTCTTTGATTGCGTAGTAAGGAATTGCATGTACAAGGTCACGTAGCGTGATACCAGGCTGCATTTTACCTTTAAACTTCACAAGTACAGATTCAGGCATATCGAGTGGCATAACACCAGTCGCTGCCGCGAACGCAACAAGGCCAGAACCTGCTGGGAACGAAATACCAATTGGGAAACGTGTATGTGAGTCACCACCAGTACCGACTGTATCTGGAAGCAACATACGGTTTAACCAAGAGTGGATAATACCGTCACCTGGACGAAGCGACACACCACCACGGTTCATGATGAAATCTGGCAATGTGTGTTGCATCTGTACGTCGACTGGCTTTGGATAAGCAGCAGTGTGACAGAACGATTGCATAACCAAGTCAGCAGAGAAGCCCAAGCAAGCCAAATCTTTTAACTCGTCACGTGTCATTGGACCAGTGGTATCTTGAGAACCAACAGTCGTCATCTTAGGTTCACAGTAAGTACCCGGAATAACGCCTTGACCTTCTGGAAGACCACAAGCGCGACCCACCATTTTCTGAGCCAAAGTAAAACCTTTGCCTGTTGCAGCAGGTTGTACTGGCGTACGGAATAATGTAGATGGCTCAAGACCTAAAGCTTCACGCGCTTTCGCAGTTAAACCACGACCTACGATCAAGTTAATACGACCACCCGCACGTACTTCGTCTAGAAGTACTGGCGTTTTAAGTTCAGATTCAGCAATTTGCTCGCCGTTTTTGAACGCAGTGACTTTAGCTGCTGCATGGTCAATCTTAAGAACGATTTCGTCGCCCATGTTCATGTTGGCAACATCAATCTCTACAGGTAACGCACCAGCATCTTCCATGGTGTTGAAGAAAATCGGCGCGATTTTAGAACCTAAGCAGTAACCACCGTCTTTCTTGTTTGGAATGTGCGCGATTTCGTCACCGAAGAACCAAAGCACAGAGTTTGTTGCAGATTTACGAGATGAACCTGTACCCACAACATCACCAACATAAGCAACTTGATTGCCTTTCGCAATAAGTTCTTTAATTTGGCTTAGTGGACCAATTTCACCTTGTTTTTCAGGGTTGATGCCATCACGCTCGTTTTTCAACATTGCATTTGCGTGTAATGGGATATCCGGACGGCTCCAAGCATCTTGCGCTGGAGACAAGTCGTCGGTGTTGGTTTCACCCGTCACTTTAAATACGGTTAATTTGATTTCTTCTGGTACATCTTTGCGGCTGGTAAACCACTCAGCATCTGCCCAAGATTGCAAAACTGCTTTCGCGTTAGTGTTACCCGCTTTTGCTTTGTCTGCCACATCATGGAATGCATCAAATACAAGAAGTGTTTTTTTCAGTGCATCTGCTGCTAAAGCACCGAGTTGGGCATCATCCAGTAGCTCAACCAATGGTGCAACGTTGTAACCACCAAGCATGGTGCCAAGTAAATACACTGCACGTTCTTTCGAAACGAGTGGAGAGGTCGCTTCGCCTTTTGCCAAGGCTGCCAAGAAAGCAGCTTTAACATATGCCGCTTGATCGACACCTGCTGGAACGCGATTTTCAAGCAAGTCGACGAGGAATGCTTCTTCACCTGCTGGCGGGTTTTTAAGTAATTCGACTAAGTCAGCAGTTTGAGCATCATCAAGTGGCTTCGGTGGTACACCGAGTGCGGCACGCTCTTCAACGTGTTGGCGGTAAGCTTCTAGCACAGTGTTATTCCTCTTTTTAAAAATTTACTTGTGAATTCCTGCTTATTAAAGCTTCACAAGTAATATGGACAGCAAAATTTTACTAAAAATCAAGTGAAAAGTTAATGCAAGGACCGTATTTCTCCGTGATTCTCGTTATTTTATAGCGAAATAGTAGTACACCCTAAACAGCGCTAAAAACCATTCAAAATACCTGTAGTTCTTGCAATTGCTTCCTGATTTTTTGCTCCCTTTTGCATTCATCAAAATGCAGATGCATCATGCATGATTTAATCATGAAATGCGATATCCACCTTGCAGATCCTTTAAAAGAAATCATCTATTTATCTACACGAGTGTGCCAATAAAATGAGTGAATTTTTAGCAAACACAATGTCAAATATAAGGAAAGCCGTGTTAGACATGATGCAATAATCAAAATTGTTTTAAACTGTAGAATTGTCAGGCCCAGTGATCTGAATTAATCAGAATTCCAATCGATCATGTGGTTGCTTGATTTTATTCAAAGACGATTCGCCAACATGGGCGAATCAATCATATGGCATTATTTTATAAAGTAATTAAGCTTATCTCTTAAAATTAGAACTGCTTGTAATTTGGCACTTTATCGTGTGGAGTTGCCAAACATTTTTGCGTCACTTCAGTTCGGATCTGCTCACGGATTGCATCTGGCTTATCTGTCACTTGCTGTTGTGGTAGTGCATACACCTGTTCAACAATACTTAAAATAAAAGTTTTGGTGAACGGCTCTTCAATTTTATTGGCATGTTCAACGGCTTGTGTTTTCTGAATGCCATTTTGACGATCGAGCAAAATTGAACGCGCCGCATTGCCCATGCTGGTACAGTAGCCATGCCACTGTTCTTCAGGGGTAAGTGGTTTTTTTTCGCCACAGCCAACCAGTGCAACCAAGACAGTCAACGGTAGAAATTTTTTCATGAACGCTCTCCTTTGCAAATCATGATACTGAAATTTAGTTATTTTCCCAACTAGAACTTGGTTAAGTTTTTCATAGCGATACGATCAATTTTCTAGCGCATTTTTTTAATGAGCGTTAAAAGCTCATCCATGACCTCGTCTGTATTGTCATCTAACACCGCACGGCGCACACAGCCTTTAACGTGATCGTCAAGTAATTGCCTAGACACTGCGTCAAGCGCAGATCGAATGGCAGAAATTTGAGTGATGATATCGACACAATAACGATCATTTTCAATCATTTGGCTGACGCCATTGACTTGCCCCTGCACTCGACTCAATCGATTCAGCAATGCTTTTTTATGCGGTTGAATCACCTGCTTCGGACTTTGGCCAGTTTGAGTTTCAGATGTCTCACATTGCATACAAGCTGAAAGCTGAGTACTTGAATCAGCCTCTGATGTGTTGTGCTTCGAGGTGCCGGATTGAGGTTTTGACATATTGAGAGTCCTTCACAAACATACCCCATTGGGGTATTATTGATTTTATTTTACAGGAAATTAAAATGTCAGTACATACACATCAAGTGCGTCACTTTAATCTTCCTGTTCACGGCATGTCGTGCACAGCTTGTGCCATGCGGATTGAAAAAGTACTGAATCGCTTACCAGATGTTCATGCCGAGGTCAGCTTCGCCAATGAGCGTGCACAAGTACGTTTGCAAGGCAGCGCCAGTTCGATAGAAGACGTGATTCAGGGGATTCAAAAGGCAGGTTTTGCCCTTCATGAAAACACGCTTGAATTAAACATTGAGGGCATGAGTTGTACGGCTTGCAGCCAACGTATCGAGAAAGTTCTCAAACGCCAGCCAATACTGAATGCTCAGGTTAATTTTGCCACCGAAACGGCATCTGTGCGTTATGTAGAGGGCTTGATTACGCCACAAGAGATTATCTCGACCATTGAGAAAGCTGGATTTTCAGCTCAGCAAAAAAAGACAGGTATTGATACCGAAAGTGCCAATCGATCTGCCCAGTTTAAACAACAAAAATGGCTATTTTTAACTGCTGTATTATTTACTCTTCCGTTATTCATTGAAATGCTGGCGATGATGCTGGGCTACCATGAAATTATTCCGCGAGGTATACAGTGGCTATTGGCTACTCCCGTACAGTTTTGGTGTGGTCGTTTTTTTTATAAGCATGCCTTAAATGCAGTACGAGGCGGTTCTGCCAATATGGATGTATTGGTGGTTTTAGGTACCAGTGCCGCGTATTTGTTTAGTAGTGTTGTTTTGTTTTTCAACTTATCAGAGCATGTCTATTTCGAAGCCAGTGCCAGTATTATTACCCTTGTGTTATTAGGTAAATTACTTGAAGCACGTGCCAAAGCCAAAACTGGAGCAGCCATTGAGCAGCTGTTAAATTTACAGCCAAAACAGGCACATCAAGAGATCAATGGTCAAATTATTGATGTGGATGTCGATCAGCTTGCGCTTAATGATATTTTTATTGTTCGTGCTGGAGAAAGCATTCCGGTAGATGGAATAATTATTGAGGGCAATTCTGAAGTAAATGAAGCAATGCTCACGGGTGAAAGCATGCCGGTTTCCAAGCAGCCCGATGATTCACTTTTTGCAGGAACAGTCAACCACCATGGCGTACTGAAAGTTCGTGCAACTGGTATTGGTCAACACACCATGATTGCCCGAATTGTGCACATGGTGGAGCAGGCTCAAGGTTCAAAAGCAGAAATCCAGCGCCTTGCCGATCAAATTTCTTCAATTTTTGTTCCTGCTGTTCTTATTATCAGTGTACTCACCTTTGGCTTTACATGGTGGTTTACAGATACATTTACAGCCAGTCTGATCAGTGCAGTTGCTGTTTTGGTGATTGCCTGCCCTTGCGCACTCGGACTCGCAACACCCACAGCGATTATGGTGGGAACAGGGCGCGGGGCGCAATCAGGTATCTTATTTCGTAATGCACAGGCACTTGAGCATACTCAGCGCATCACCACGCTCGTGCTGGATAAAACAGGTACACTCACGCAAGGTACGCCAGTGGTCGCCAGCACCACCACACAAGCGTCTATTACAGCCAAAGTGTTTTGGTCAGTTATCAGCGCGCTTGAAAGCCATTCCGAACATCCAATTGCTCGTGCATTGGTTGATCATGCCCAACAGCTGAATATCGAATCAAATCCTGTGCAAAATATTGAAATTTTACCGGGTCATGGTATCCAAGCTGAACTTGATTCACAGCGTGTTCTACTCGGATCGCCTCGCTTATTAGCTCATCATGATGTTCAGCTTGATCAAGCATTGATCGAAAAATTTGAACAGCAAGGGCAAACTGTAATTGGTCTTGCCATAAACGGCCAGATTCAGGGTTATGTCGGATTACACGATTCAATTCGTCCAGATGCGAAATCAACAATTGCCGCACTGAAGGCTCGTGGTATTGACGTCATTATGCTGACTGGTGATACCGCACGTGTTGCACAAGTGGTTGCTGAGCAACTTGAGATTCAACATTATATCGCAGGTGTTTTACCTCAAGATAAACTCAGTGAAATCGAGCGTTTGAAGCAACCAGGTAAATGGATTGCAATGGTTGGTGACGGAATTAATGACGCACCAGCACTTGCTACAGCAGATGTTGCTTTTGCAATTGGTGCAGGTTCAGAGATTGCAATTGAAGCGGCCGATGTGGTGCTGATGCGCAATCAACTCAGCGGCTTGATTCACGCAATTGACTTGTCTCAAGCCACCTTATCTAAGGTTAAACAGAATCTTTTCTTTGCCTTTATTTACAACTCGCTTGGTATTCCTCTGGCAGCACTGGGTTTACTAAATCCAGTGCTGGCAGGCGCTGCGATGGCACTCAGTTCGGTTTCGGTATTATCGAATTCTCTGCTTTTACGTCGCTGGAAACCACGCCCTTTTTCTTCGGAGTGAAGTGATCATGTCGCATTATATTTTTCATGTTGAAGGAATGTCCTGTAGTGGATGTTCAAGTAAGATCAAGTCTGCTCTCTCTGCACTTGAGCACGTTCAAAATGTTGAGGTCGATCTCGCTTCGGCCGAAGTTAAGGTGTATAGCGATGCTGCACAAGAACTCAATCGAGATACCCTTGTAAGTACAATTGAAGACTTGGGTTTTGATGTGGTGAGCTAAATGCATCTCAATAAAAAAGGGCAATCCATTGGATTGCCCTTTTTTATTCTGGCTTTAGAAGCGCCAGTTATAGAAAATATCGAGCGATCGTTCCAGTGCCTGACTCGCTTCAAGGTATAGGCGCTTATTCACCTGATAGCGCAAGGTCAGTTTATTGACTGGCGTAAATACGCCTACACCATATCGAATAAATAAATCTGGTGTGATATAACCCGTCAGGCTGACTTGGGTATCATCACCTGTGCCTTGTGCGTCTAGAGCCAAACCGCTCAAACCGAAGGTCCGACCAATCTGATTCGTCAGTGCACGCGTTCCACCCAAGCCCATACTGATCCCTGCTGCTGCAATGGTATTGTTCACATCCGATTTAAAGCCGGCTGTATTACTTAAACTACTACTTCCTTCATTGATTCGGCCTGTCACCAAGGCATTGAGTGCCTCTTGTTCAGACAACCCTGCATCGTTGTAAATCTGAATATTCGGTACCGAAGCTGTTCCCGTGACACGTACACCGACCGTACTGCCCTGAACGCTCTTATTGGCATCGACATCAAGGGTTGGATTTGAAACAGGTCCATTGAAACGGGCAATTGCACGATTTAAATCTAGACTCTGCCCATAGGCTTCAATTTTAACTTTCTGACTCACCCCAATTGCCCCTGAGGCATTCATTGCAGTATCTAAACCGCGCTGGGTAAGGTTTAAACGACCGACCAATGGTATACGGCTATTAAAACCTTGGAAAATGACTTGATTGCCAATCGAAACGCCAATATCCGCACGAATTTGCCATGGTTTTGCCGCACGCAAAATCGCCAGCTGATCTTGGCCTTCACGCACCACGCGAACATCCGAAGAAACACCAACCACAGGTTCAGTCGCTTCAGGCATCGAAATTAATGCACGTGGTACATCGACTTTTCCTTGCACCGTTAAACGCTTACTTACAGGATACGCTTCCATCGAGATGTCCGGTGTCACCAGTGCCGTAATCAATGGCGCCTGACGAACCAGTAAATTTTCACCTTTAAGATTTAACTTGATACGCGGATCATCTTTCCAGTCGATATCTCCGGTAAGGGTGCCCGCACCACGACCACTGTTAAAAGCACCGTTAATACTTGCAGAATCTTGGCGAATAGATGAATACAACTGAATGTTAGTGAGATTGACAGGTAGCGAAATCATGCTGATTGCACCGTCTTTTAGTCGCATTTCTCCAGTTATTTGTGGCTGTGTCAGTGTTCCATTAACTTTACCCGCCAACGACAAGGTGCCTGCCATTGAGCGCACATCACTAATAAATGGTTTGAGTACTTTGAGTTGCACATTGTTAAATGCGACCTCACCCGACATCGGCATTGGTGTCTGATACGGATTAATGACAACTTTGGCATAGCCTGTACCGATTGCATCTGTTTGTACATCTAAACGCATCAGCAAACCTTGCGGAACACTTTTAGCAATCACACTTAACTGGTTATAGCTCAACGTCGATGCTGGATCTTGCGGATCAGACGCTGCCAAACCAATTTCACCATTACGCGTAACCAGCTGTGCATCGACTTGAGGCTTGCCGCCGTTGGCCCAATTGGCCTTGGCGTAACCATTGAGCTTACCAGTAATGGCCAGCCCCTCTGGCATAAATGCGGCAAAGTCATTTAAGTCTAAGTTACGAGTTGCAAAGGATACATTACCACGCTGCTGACTCAGCCGTAGCGGCTGATCAAAGCATAGCTGGCTTTGCTGGCTGGCCCAGCAATGCTGCCCCACAAATAACTCTTGGCGAGCGCGATTAAAGATTACAGCCGCATTTTGCTGCTGCTTTAATACCGCACGACGAGAATCAAATACACCTTGCTGAATCTGGCCAAGCCAGTCATTTGAGGCATTAAAGCCACCCGCCAGCTGTACATAAAACTTAGAATAGTAATTCCAGCCTTGAAGTTGAACCAGATGTGCCTTACGCGTACCAGACAAGGTAATGCCTGCATACTGGATTTGACGCGTGCCACTTTGTAAATCATTTAATGTGGCTTTGAGTGATGTTGGAACGCTCTCAGATGTTGGTAATTCACCTTGAATCAGAATTTTTTTGATGCTGATGGTGTTCAGACCAAAATTATCTACAGCCAGATTCGCCGTCGCTTTAAGCCGTGGCTGCGCCTGTAGATTTAAATAACCGTAAGCACGACCACGCAGCGGTGCATAAATCTCATTGAGTGCAGGTGCATTTACTTTTAAACGTAAATTTTGTGCATTTCCTGAGGCTTGAACTTGGTTCTTCCCATAGGCTAAAAAGAGATTATTGGCTTCAAACTGCTGCGGTAATAAGCCTTTCTGATTTGCATTGATCACCAACGCAAGATTCCCCATTCCACGAACCAGTTTATTATTGATATAGCCCGCGAGATTAAGTTTTTCCAGATTGATACGTTTGCTTTGCTCAGACCACAGCCCTTGCGTCTTTAG
Organism: Acinetobacter sp. 243_ASPC; assembly: GCF_001054715.1. NCBI lineage: Bacteria > Pseudomonadati > Pseudomonadota > Gammaproteobacteria > Moraxellales > Moraxellaceae > Acinetobacter > Acinetobacter sp. 243_ASPC. The sequence continues at coordinate 61,613 of NZ_JVOR01000032.1, forward strand.
ATTACCCGATACTTCACCACGAACGCTCGAAACAAAATAATGTGGCTTGAATCGCACCAGAGAAGCATTGATATCCCAAGCAATTGCATTTTTTAGATTCACCAGCCCGCTGGCAAAAATTTTACCTGCGACACCATCGTGCTGAAGCTGTGCGATTTTGATCAATTCAGGCGTACCTGAAATATTAAATTTGAGTAACCCTTTGCCTTGATTCAGCGCATTTAAGCCGCCGTCATATTGAACAGCGAAGCCTTTAAAACCACCACCCGATTTTTCATCGTGAAAAACCATGGCAGCCGTACTGGTACCCGTCAGTTCAATCACATCATTTGGCCCAGAATTTGCCAAGTGTCCTTTTAAATCAATCGCATTAAGCTGAATAATCTGCTGGTTGGGTTTAGCATAGCCATTGGCTTTGACTTGTCCATTCAAACGATCGACAGGCGCAGCAGTCGAGATTGATTGCGGATTGAAGTCTTTTGCCGTTAGAAATGCATTCCATTTAAGCTGACGCTTTTCAGTTGGCAACTCAACTTTCGCTTGTCCACTTAAACTACCAGTTTGCGTGGCTTTGTAAGTAAATGCCGGTATATTTAAAATATTGTCCTTTAAATCTAGTCGTGCATCGTATTGACCGGGAGGCAACGTTGCCTGTTCATGTGCTTTAATGACTGTCGCAACATGAATGTCTTGTTTATTGTCAACTAACGCCAGATTAACTTGCCCGGAATCACTACTGAGCCAACCAATGTATGGCATGGCACGATCAATTTTACTCCATGAGATATCCAGCAATAACGGCTGTGGTTTTGCCTTGGCTTCTGCCTGATTCAGCTTAACCGACCACGCTTCATATTTGTCAAAATCAAGATTGGCAGTGAGTGCCATTCCATTTTCAAGCGTTCCTTTCGAGCTAATATTGGCATCGAGTGAAGGCGGTAGAAAATCTTGAATCGCTTGCGGAATCACTTCATCTTTAGGATTTAATCGATTCAGACGACCATTCACATCCCATGTCACACGATCATGCCATCCCACATAACCGGCTAAATTGACAGATCCTTTCATGAGCTGACCATTGAAATCCTGAATGGTTAATCCATTGACCAGATCCGTTTGCATATTGGCAGTATATTGCCCTTCAGGGATGTTTTCGCCCTTTAAGTCTGTATCAAGCGTAAGGGCCATTGACTGGACATCCCCTTTAAATTTTGCAACGCCGTTTTTGGCAAAAAGCTTTTGCTCGACCAACAATGGAAGATGATAGTTCTTAAACTGAAGCTCACCAAACATTGGCACATGATCACGCACAGGATGCACCACGACCCATCCTGTAAGTAAATCTGGTGTATTGGTTGCAACACCTGCCTGAATCGTGTCTAAAGTCCCTTTGGCCGCCACTTTAATGGTTTTAATATTCAGGCTATTTAAGGATGGTAAACTCAGATCACCTGTAAGCGACAGCGGATATTTCCCACTAAAGGTCATTTGGCCTGTGGCATTTTTTACCGCCAGATAGCCCATATCGAATTCTGAATCTTCAAACTTTAACTCTGTGCCCGACCATAATGCATCTTTGAGATAGATATCATTAAAATCAACATGAGTTCCGCTGGTTTGAATACGCAAGTGATCCACATTAGCTTCATTCACACGCAAAATAAATGGCAGTTTGATTTCGCTAAATTTAAATGGTTCTCCGGTAGGCTTGGCATAGCTGATAATCTGCAAATTTTTCACATCAGCATGGCTTAAATGCACCTCTTTATTGATCAGTGCACGCCAACCCAGCCCAATATCGGCATGATCTATTTTTATATCGAGTTCTTTGAGTTTGACTAAGATATTACGCAGAATAATACCGTTGAGCAGATTTCCACCTTCGTATTCGTAGCGAATAATTTGCTGGCGTTCCATCACCCGATCAAGCAAAAATTTACTCCCACGGTCCGTCGATACCATGATGGTCAAGGCAGACACTAAAAACAGCAGAATAATGCCGAATGTAAATAAAACACTTCTTAAAATACGGCGTTTTTTTTCTGGTTTTTGAGCTGGTTGCTGTTCGAATTCACCCATAATGATCCTAGTACAAATTTTGTTTTAAAGTTGTGGGCCAATAAAGAAATGTAAACGAATCGGATGGTTTGGATCGGAAATCCCCGATGCCACATCGATACGAATTGGTCCAACAGGTGATTTCCAGCGAATCCCCACCCCTACACCATATTCTGTTGGTGTATTAAAATCTTTATCGTAAGCATTACCAAAGTCAGAGAATACCGCAGCTCGCCAACCCTCTTTGAACTGATAATTATATTCAAGTGATCCAACAGCCAAGGCTTGCCCACCCACCTTATAGCCAAATTCGAGTGGTGCAAGGCTCTTATAATCGAAGCCGCGTATGCTTTCATCTCCACCAGCAAAGTAGCGCAAATTGTATGGTACTTTCTCGAAGTCATTGGTGAAGATATAGCCTAAATCTGCTCGTCCGACAAATTGGTGATCGTCATTTTCACCTACTGAATAAATAGCACGCCAAGCGGCAGCTGGCATAATAATATTGGCATCTGAAATCAGGGCATCACTTGCCACCTGAAGCTTATAGGTTTGCTTAAAACCCTTGGTCGGATTGATATTGTTATTGCTACTGGTTTTAGAAACTGAATAGCCAAATAGCAAAGCCTGTTGATTTGGATCGGAACCAGGCACCTTAAATGCATCTGGCAGACTAGATTCATCAACCGTACCGCGCTGGTTAAGTGAATCAACGCGATAGCGAACGCCATAGGTTTGTTGCCAACCGCCCAGTGGATTTTTGATAATACGCTCTGCACCAATCACAGCAGTCTGAGTTTCAAGGGTGACGTTTGGTCCAATATCATTGTCAAGTTCACGCTCAAACCCACCCACAATACTGATGTAATCATTGAGCGGATGTTTATAGGGAATGTTATAACGCACATCGACCGCTTGACGAATTTGCGAGACTTCCATGTTGGCATCGAATGAGTGACCACGACTATTTACGATCGCACGGCGATACTGACCACGCACTCGAAATCCCGTATCGGTTCCGTAACCAAAACCAGTTTCGATACTGTTTAAACGATCTGCATTGAGTGTCACAATCACAGGAATTTTCTTTTCTTCACGCGCTTTATTTTCAAGCTGATTACGCTCAGACTCTTGTTCTTTTTGCTCGCTACGCTGTAATCGTAATGCTCGATCTTGATTGTCAGACGCTTGTGTGCCAGCAAACTCTGCTTCATCTACAACATTTTGCGTCACTTCATTTGCAGACACAACTTTTTTACCCTGTTGCGGGCTTTGTTGTAACGTTTGTGATTGATTATCTTGATCCACCAAGGCCTGTAAATCTGGCGGCAACTCTAATGGCTTTTGAATCGGGTCTGGTTTAATTGTATCGACCAAGGTGTAGTTAAAGTAACGGGAGTTGGTCAAGTTGTTGGCCAGTGCATTGACACGCCAGAAAGTGTAGTCGTCTCCCTCTTTCCAAGGTGTCATGCTGAGCAATACATCCATATCGAGGGGAATTTTCTTCGAAGGATCACTCATTCGAAATTCAACATTACCCAACTGATAACGCTCGCCTGTTTCATACTTTAAATTGATGTCGGCTGTATTTTGAGGTTGATTAACACGCACATCATGCAAGCGCCAATAACTATCAAAAAATCCGTTATCTGAGGCCACTGTCGCAATACGTGATTTTGTTTCTTCGTATTTTCCGTGATTTAAAATATCGCCCACGTCTTGTTCAGGAACAAGTCGAATCACTTGGAATTGAGGCAGCGATGCACCTGAGCCAGTGAAGTCGATATTTTGCTCTTCAATTTTAACTGGCTCATGCGGTATAACATTGACACGAACTTTGGAGTCGCTCAACTTTTCAAATTTAAACTCGGCGTTGTAATATCCCACCGCCTGCGCAGCCTGATTCGATAAGTTACGAAGTTGCGGTAATGAGCTATTAAAATCTTGAAAAGCTTCTTGAGAATAACTCGATAACTTCGCCTTAATATTTGCAGCCAGCTCAGTTGGAGCACCTTTTACCTCTGCCGTAATACGAGGAATGGATTGTCCGCCAAGGTCTCGCTTTGGCTTAATCTTATCGATAATTCGTTTAAAGAATCCCTTTTTTTCTTCGGGTTGGCTGGCTTGTTGCAGACTGGTTCGTTCAAGCGTTTGACCAGTGGTATTGGCCTGAACATTAATCTGGCTATCCGAGCGGATTTGCTGCATCAGATTATCAACATTAACGGGAGCCTGATTAATCTGTGCCAGATCTTGCGATGGATTGGTCGTGGCAGATGTCGCTGTAGTCGGTGCTCTTGATGCAGTGGCCTGAGCTTCTGCTTTGGCTTGCTCTGCAACACGGTAAATTTCGTTGGCCATTGCCGAATCTACGGCAGTCGATGGTAAATTTTCAAGATCTTCAAACTCTATTGGTTTGAATTCTGCAATTGTTTTTGAAGATTGCGCTTGTTGTTGCAAGATTGCCAAACTATCCTGCTGGTTAGGTGCTGTTGTTGATACACTCGTGGCAACGTTATTATTAAGATCATTAGAGTCGATTGTAGGCTGAGTCTGCGATGAACTCGAAGCAGCAACAGATGGGTTTATTTCTTGAGCGTAACTGGTCGACACCGTCAAACCCAATAACATGCTCGTGTAGATGAGTTTGTTCAGGTCATGTACATTTAATATAAAACGTACAGACTGGGCAAGCGCGGACTGTTTAAATTTTTTGGTCGCAAGCATGTACAATGAACTCTAAACTTATTTTATTAATGGACTGCACAAATGTACCGATAATACTGATAAATCAATTGATTTTTCACTCGATCAACTATCGAAGTATCATACATGATTTTGAAGCAAACTTAACAAGGCAATGACACTTCTTAATAAAACGCAATGAAATATACACATGATGAAAAACAATGAACATCTCCTGAGCACTCGTCGTTTTTTGCCGATGTTTCTCACCCAGTTTTTTGGCGCATTGAATGACAATGTGTACAAACAATCCTTGTTGCTGGTCATTACCTATGGCTGGATCAGCCAGCAAAATGCCAGTGTGAGTACCTTAAACAATCTTGCTGCGTTATTGTTTATTTTGCCTTACTTTATTTTTTCTGCAACGGCTGGGCAAATTGCGGATAAATATGAACGCGCTCAGTTGGTTAGAGCCATTAAGATTCTTGAAATTGTGATCATGCTAATCGGTATGGCAGGCTTCTTAACGGGTCATTTGTATTTACTGATGATTGCGCTTTTTATGATGGGCATTCACTCCACTTTTTTTGGGCCGATCAAATACGCAATATTACCAGAGATTTTAAAACCCAATGAACTCATGTCTGGAAATGCGCTGTTTCAGTCGGGCACTTCAATTGCAATTTTACTCGGTATGATTTTGGGCGGTGCAGTGATTGCGTCGTCAGATGGCAATTTACTATGGATCAGCCTAATGGTGGTCGGCATTGCCCTGATTGGGTACATTTGCAGTCGCTTCGTACTTAAACAAAAAGTATCTGCGCCTGATATTAAAATCGACTGGAATTTTTTTAGAACCAGTTTGCAAACCATTCGCTATGCCAAAAGTCTACCGCTGATTTTCACCATTTTGCTTGGAAACTCATGGTACTGGTTTTACGGTGCGACCTATCTTACCCAGATTCCCCAAATGACCCAACAAAACCTGCATGCTTCTGAAAATGTTGTGAGTCTTTTGCTCACCTTTTTTTCGGTAGGCATTGGGGTGGGATCATTGCTGTGCCGTAAAATTGGTGGGTCTGAGCTTAACATCAAGATGGTTCCGATTGGTGCGGTTGGCCTGACTGTATTTGCCTTTTATCTGGCCGCAAGTTTGTCGTTTGTTCCAGAACGAACCGGCGCCTTGCTCAGCCTTAAAGAGATATTCACCTCCGGACAAGTGTATTATCACGTCATGCTGGCTGTCACTTTACTGGGAATTAGCGGTGGATTTTATATTGTACCGCTCTATGCCATGATGCAAGCCTATTCTCCTCGCTCTCACCGCGCGCGCGTAGTGGCAGCCAATAATATTTTAAATGCCGCATTTATGGTGAGTTCTGCCATTTTTTCCATTGTCATCTTAAGTATTTTAAAAATAGACATTAAAATATTATTTATAATTACAGCCATATTCAGTGCAGTATTTACATTCTGGCTCTTACGTAAACTTCCACCCATGCTGCATAATGCTCAAGATACTTTAGAGGACTAATCCTATGCGTCAGTACAATGGTGTTGATCGACTCATTCAATCTTTTGATCAGGCGTTGCGCAGCTTAGTACCAGGCGCAACAGCTGCCCAGCGCAGCAATCCGGCAGACAACGCATCGACGCATTTAAGTGTCAGCGATGCACGCCATGTCGCAGGTTTGATGCGAGTTAACCATACTGGTGAGGTCTGCGCGCAAGCGCTGTATCATGGGCAGGCACTGACCGCAAAATTGCCAAATGTCCGTGATGAAATGAAACAAGCTGCGCTAGAAGAACAGGATCATTTGGCTTGGTGTGAAGACCGGCTTAAAGAACTAGACAGTCTGCCAAGTTTATTAAACCCAGTTTGGTATGGTCTTTCATTTGGTATGGGTGCTATTGCGGGAATAGCAGGCGACAAATATAGCTTGGGTTTTGTTGCCGAAACAGAACGTCAGGTGAGTCTGCATTTGCAAAGCCATCTAGACCAGCTACCTGCTCACGATGATCGATCTAAACGTATCTTAGAGCAAATGAATCAGGATGAACTACATCATCGCGAATCGGCACTTGAGGCTGGCGGTGTTGAATTGCCATTTGCAGTCAAAATTACCATGACTGCGATTTCCAAACTCATGACGACAACCAGTTATTATATTTAATTTGCATATCAAGCAATCGATTAAACGCCCCTTTAGTTCGCATTCATTCGTGCGATACTAAAGGGAATCGATGTTAATCAAGCTTGATTTTTTATATTTAAATAGATGTTTGAAGATAAATAACAACTAAAAAAAATCGATCAATGCGTCGATGCATAAAAATGATCAGTTTTAAAATCAACCACTGGAAAATTACACACTTCAACCGCAAGGGCAGGATTTTGCCACAGCGTAGAAAGTGGAATTTTCACATCAAGTGCCAACGGCATTTTTTTAGGATTAAACTGCATTTGATCGAGCTGCTTACCCCATGCGATTAAGTCGATATCTAAACTGATCTGGTGTGAAGGTCGGATACGCCCCGCTTGTGCCTCTAAATGCTTAAGCTCGACTTCAATCTCGGCAGATGTCTTGTTTGAGATGAGCAAACAGGCCGAATTCCAATAATCTTGACCGACATCATCTCGGCATGGAATGAGATAAACATCTGAAAACTGCACCTCACCCCACGACTGAATCACCCGATAAGCCTGCGCGAAATGCTGCTCTGGCAGATGATTACTCGCCAGTGCGAGCGCAAAAATGTTTTCGTTGGCGTTCAAGGCGAATTCCTACCGACTGAGCTTCTGCAATAATCGCAGGTTTACGAATGGTAATAATGATAGATTCAATCGTGGGAAAAGTCTCAAACAATTTTTTTAAGACCAGATGGGCGGCATGCTCAATCAGTTTAGGCTGAGCATGCTCGATTGCATGTGCAGCTAATTCACAAATCAATGCATAGTTAAGCGTATCATCTAGCTCATCAGATTGTGCTGCCCGTTGCAGATCGTTATGAATGGTCAAATCGAGTAACAAAGGTTGCTTGATTTGACGCTCCCAATTAAAACAGCCTACGACGGTATTGACCTTTAGGCCTTCAATAACAATGGCATCCATAACGAACGAACTCGACACTTAATGCTTTAACAACGATTGTGGCTCCATAGTTTGAACCATTTTCAAACGCTGGTCTGCATAAATATCGGTATAAGGTGCAAGGATGCGCATAAACCGATCAAAATACAGCATTTGTTTAAATAGAAGCGCAAAGTCACGCGGAAATTTAATGCCGTGACGCTCACCCACCGCCACCACATCAAGCATGATGTCGTTTAAATCAGAGGGTTTCGACGCGAGAATATCTTGTGGATCGGCAAGTAATACACCACTAAATAGTCGTTCAAGATCTTGCGCGAGCACCGTCGTATCGACTTGAGTATCGGTCATGCCCATTTTGAGCATATTTTCAGCCATGGCCGTATAGTCGGTTTTTTGTAAGGCATCCATAAAAGCCAGACATGCTGTCCAGACTTGTGGGTTGAGTTGACCTACAATACCAAAATCGATAAACCCGATACGTCCGTCTTCAAGCAGCATCAAATTCCCTGCATGTAAATCGGCATGAAAGCTTTTGCACAGCATCAAACTACCAAACCATGTGTTCATGGCAGTAATCAGCACTTGCGAAGGATCTTTAGAGTATTGTTTTACAACATCAAAATCCGTAAGTGAAACGCCGTATAAGCGCTCCATAGTCAACACGCGACGCGTCGAGAATTGATGATAAACTTTTGGGGCAGTTGCGGCTTGATTGTTGGTGAGTTTAAGATAAGCAGTAAAGTCATCTAGGTTTTGCGCTTCTTCGATAAAATCGACTTCACGAATCATTCGAATTTTGATTTCTTCAACAATGTCAGATAGCGATGCAAACTTCACCTTAGGAATTGCACGTTCAAACATACGTGTCGCCCAATGCACCACATTGAGATCGGTATACAAGATGGTTTCAACACCCGGCTTTTGTACTTTAATGACTACATCTTCACCAGTGATCAGCTTGGCAGCATGAACCTGCGCAATAGATGCCGAAGCCAGCGGTTTTTCATCAATCGATGCAAAAATTTGCCCTAAATCACGCCCCTCGAACTCGCTGTCGAGTACACCTTGAATATAACTAAAAGGGAGCGTTGGCGTTTGATCTAGGCATCCTTGAAATTCTTCGACATACTCACGAGGAAATAACGATGGCGTACTGGCAATAAACTGACCTAATTTAATATACGTCGACCCTAGTGATTCAAAGGTTTCACGCATCAATTTTGCATTACTCGGCTTTTCAACTGCATATTTATAGCCAGCTTTAGCTGCAAAAAAAGCGGTTTCGCCAATTCGTGCAACCGAGCGCAGTCCATCTAACAGAATATTTTTTTTCATATGATTCAATGATATTTAACTCATTGGACAGTGTATCAAACTGAGTTTAGTTTACAGACAAACTTGCCTGACAAGTGGAACAATTTGTATCTTTTTCAAAATGTAAAATACGCTGTTTCATGCTGAGTCCATCCCAAAGCAATAACTTTTCTTTGAGTGGGCTTTTGTCTAACCCCAGATATAGCAGCGCATGATGCGCCTGAAGTGAGGCCATGACTACGGGTGTGGTGGCGAGCACTCCTGAATCTGCGCAGCGTAAGCCTTCATCTGCCATTTTCTCTTTTGGAAACAAGCATTCGTAGCAGGCCGAATCCGCATCGACCATAAAGAGTTGACCTTGAAATCCAATCGCAGATGCACTAATTAATGGTATTGCATTTTTTTTACATGCTGCATTCACCACATAACGCGTTGTAAAATTATCACAACCGTCTAATACCAAATCTTGCTGTCGAACGAACTCATCGGCATTGCTTTGGTCGAGCTTACCCACATAAAACTCTACACGGATATGCGGATTGATTTGCATCAGACGTTTTGCCAAAGTATCGGATTTAAACTGCCCGATATCGGCAGGTGTAAATGCGATTTGACGTTGCAAATTACTGGTTTCAATGGTGTCGGCATCAATCAGCGTGATTTTGCCTACGCCTGCTCGAGCCAGTAGCTCTGCTGTTGTACAACCGATTCCACCCGCGCCTACTATCAAAACATTGGCGAACTTTAGTTTTTCTTGAGCATCTAAATCCCATCCATCGAGTAAAATTTGTCTGCTATATAAATGCATTTCGGCATCATTTAGCTCTAAATCCAGATTGTCCTGATTGTTCACTCGTGATTATCCCAATTTATCAATACCAAATTCATCGCCATGATTATAAAGACAAGCTTGTGTTGTGAGATGTTTTATTTTGACAAAAGTGAACTTTTACTCCAATATTTTACTTACTCTTTAACAGTTAAATAAAATCAAAGACTTAGTTAGAGCTAAAATAAAATAGGTCTTTTTATTTTACTTGCTTTAGTGTATTGTTTTTAATATATATTTTTATATTTTATTACTCTTCACTACCGCACAGGTAGCTTAGAAATTTAACGTCAACAACCATCCCATCCCATGCATCTTCACTACCGCACAGGTAGCTTAGAAATACAGCTTTAAAAGCAACACCAAGGGCATCGGCTTCACTACCGCACAGGTAGCTTAGAAAATTAATAATTGTTGAAGAAGTATCTGCACCAACTTCACTACCGCACAAGTAGCTTAGAAAATCACCAAGCAAGGCCCTGTAAATGTTGTTGACTTCACTACCGCACAGGTAGCTTAGAAAACGAATACAACGACTTCACTGTCAGTGAAGATCTTCACTACCGCACAGGTAGCTTAGAAAAGAGCAAAATCCTGCTGCCAACATGGGTGCGGCTTCACTACCGCACAGGTAGCTTAGAAATCACCAAATCCCGAGCATAAAGAAACCAGACCTTCACTACCGCACAGGTAGCTTAGAAATGAGCTGCTCATGGGCCTACGCTCATCTGAGGCTTCACTACCGCACAGGTAGCTTAGAAAGACGTGTGTCGAGCTTCGTGGGCCGTTTGTGACTTCACTACCGCACAGGTAGCTTAGAAAGCTATCAAAGGCCAAAGCTACAGGCCGATTGGTCTTCACTACCGCACAGGTAGCTTAGAAAATTTTCCAATTTTAAACTTCAATAAAATGATCCTTCACTGCCGCATAGGTAGCTTAAAAAGTTTGACGACTCAAAATCATCAATATTCAGGTAGGTATTTGATTAAAAATGCATATACTTAAATCAACAACAATAGTTTAGATTTTGGCACTTTTTTCTTATGCTCAAACAGCCCTTCCTCAAAAAGATAATTCAATATGCGCCAGTCATTTTATTTTGCATAGCATTATTTATCATACATAAAGAACTTGAAACCCATGAGTTTTCAGGCTTACTTAAACACTGGAACAATATTCCTTGGTCAATCGCGCTAATGGCATGTGGTTTGACATTAGCCAGCTATCTATTTCTTACACTTTATGATGTTTTGGCTTTAAGGTCATTAGGATATCGCAACATCAAATATAGATATATTCTGTTCACTTCGTTTGTCAGCTTTGCTATCAGTAACAACACTGGGCATGCATGGGCCTCTGGGGGTTCAATCCGCTATCGTTTTTATCAAAAAATGGGCGTTCAGGGCTGGGATATTGCAAAAATCTCGGCTTTTTTAAGTCTGACTTTTTTTATTGGTCTGATGACACTTGGACTAATTTCAATTGTGCTTGCCCCAGCAAATGTACTCGATCACTTAAATCAGCTACATCTCTTTTATATTTTAATCTTGTTGAGTGCAGGATTTTTGATCATGTATTGGAGCATCGTTTTTCTTATCAAAAAGCCAATAAGAATTAAAAACCTCAGTATCGATCTTCCTTCCCCCAAAACTGCTTTTTTACAAACTTTACTGGCCTGTTCAGATCTTATCTTGGCCTCTACTGTGCTCTGGATATTGCTAAAAGATATTCCAGGCATCAACTTTGAAAGCTTTATCGTTATTTTTATCTTGGCTCAGCTTCTAGGTTTAGTTTCTCAAGTACCCGGTGGTATTGGCGTTTTTGAAGGTTCTTTTTTGTGGCTTTCCAGCAATGTATTGGCAACAAGCCAACCCGCGATTGCAATTGCATTGGTTTTGTATCGGGTGATTTATTACTTTTTACCTTTATTCATTGCTGGAACCCTACTGGTTTTAAAAGATTTTTATCAGCATCGAAGTAAACTTATTCAGGCAGAAAAACTCGCAACACGAATAATTCCTTCTATAGTGCCGCAAATTTTTGCCTTATTTTTATTTTTAAGCGGTGCTTATCTATTGGTTTCAGGGGCTTTACCCACTTTACCCAATAATCTGCACTGGCTGAGTAATTTCATCCCACTGCCAGTACTGGAACTGTCGCACTTAATGGGCTCACTCGTTGGGGTATTATTGCTATTTCTAGCACGGGGTATTTATCTCAAACTAGATGCAGCATGGTACGGCGCATTAATTCTTTTGGCATTGGCAATTTTAAGCTCAGTTTTGACAGCAAGTGGCTGGGTTAAAGTTGTTGCATTACTCATTATTTTTGTTTGTATTTTAATTTCTCATCGTTATTTTTATCGAAAATCATCACTGTTTGAGCTATCACCAGAGCCTTTTTGGCTCATCAGTATCGTTCTTGTAGTCGCCGGTAGTACATGGCTAGGCTTTTTTGCCTATCATCATGTTATCTACTCTGATGATCTATGGTGGCAGTTTTCCTATAAAAACGATGTTTCACGATTTTTACGTTCATCTATCGTAATTGCAGTACTTCTAGTTGCAATATTTATCTGGCAATTATTTGGAATTTCCCGACCTGAACATATTGAACAACTTGATGAATCCGAACTTAACGATATAGAAAATATTCTCCATCAGACTCATGATACCCAAGGCTTTTTAGCATTACTGGGAGATAAAAAAATCTTCTGGTCAGAGGATCGATCCGCATTTATTGCCTACGCAACGACCAAAAAATACTGGATTGCAATGGGAGATCCGGTAGGCACTTCGTCGGCATTTGGCGAACTCCTTTGGACATTCAAAGAACAGGCCGATCGGTTTGGTGCCAAAATTGTTTTTTATCAAATTAGTGAAGAATATTTACCGATTTATCTTGATCTTGGACTAAGTTTACTCAAATTAGGCCAAGAAGCTCGCGTTGAATTATCACAATTTGGACTGGAAGGAAAAAAACGAGATAACTTGCGCCGAGGTCGAAATAAATTAATTAAACAAAACTATTACTTTGAAGTACTTGAACGAGATGCCGTGGTGGCCAATATTAATCGACTGAAAGAAATTTCTGATGCTTGGCTGACACAAAAACAGGTTCGTGAAAAACGATTTTCGTTAGGTTTTTTTAGTGAAGCCTATATCTGCCGAACGCGGGTGGCAGTTGCACGATCACCTGAAGGTCAAATTATGGCTTTTGCCAATCTGTGGGAAACTTTTTCACATGAAGAGCTTTCTATAGATTTAATGCGTTATGACCCATTGGCTCCAAATGGTGTGATGGATTTTATATTTGCGGAGCTAATGCTATGGGGAAAAACGCAGCAATATGTCTGGTTCAACTTAGGTGTAGCTCCATTGTCTGGTTTAGAGCGGCATCCTCTTGCGCCACTTTGGCACAAAATTGGCACCACGATTTTTGATCTGGGTGAAGAATTTTACAATTTTGAAGGTCTTTATGAATATAAAGCTAAATTCAATCCGGTGTGGCAATCACGTTATTTAGCAACACCCGCTGGCTTGTCTGCTCCCTTTACCCTGTTAACCATCACGCGTTTAATTGCAGGCGGATGGAAAGGAATTATCAAAAAATAGCCACATCTCCATTAAAAGGTAAAATTTTTTATGCATCATAATACACACATTCAATCGGTTGAATTACCCAAATCATATCGCTTGCTAAATCATGGTCCAACCGTATTGGTGTCTGCAAAGTCGGGAGATACAGAAAATGTCATGGCTGCCTCATGGGCCTGTGCACTTGAATTTTCACCCGCAAAAGTGACTGTGGTCTTAGATAAAAGTACACGAACGCGTCAACTGGTTGAGGAAAGCGGTTATTTTGCCTTACAGGTTCCTTGTCTTGCTCAAATTGATATGACCAAAGAACTGGGCACATTAAGCTTATTTAATGAACCCAATAAACTCGAGCAATGTGGAACCAAACTTTTTTATCAGGATGGGCTAGATGTACCACTTGTTGAAGGTTGTATCGCCTGGTTAGTGTGTAAACTTATTCCAGAACCCCACAACCAGCAAGAACATGATCTATTCATTGGCGCAGTTGTAGGTGCATGGGCAGATAATCGTGTATTTCGCGATGGACATTGGTATTTTGATGATGCCGATCCACAACTGAAAAGTTTACATTACATCGCTGGTGGAACGTTTTACACCATTGGTGATGAAGTAAAAACCGATAAATAAATACTTCAAAACAGGTTGAGCCACGGCACAACCTTCTTTTTTTTAAAGCCTAACTGATTAAAGCATGCATCTGCATTTTGTCGATTTCTTGCTGTTTGAGCACGCCACGCTGAATTTTTCCGCTAACGGTTTTGGGCAAAGCTGCCATGAATTCAATCTCTTTAGGATAGGCATGCTTTGATAATCGACCACGAACATACATCTGAAGCTTTTCTTTCAAAGCATCTGAAGCAAGGTGCTGTGGTTTAAGCACCACAAACGCTTTCACAATTTCAGTGCGTGCAGCATCAGGCTTACCAATCACTGCAGACTCAAGCACTTCTTCACATTCGAGCAAGGTACTTTCGACATCAAATGGGCCAACACGATAACCCGACGTTGTAATGACATCGTCTGCACGCCCGACAAAATCGATTCCTCCCAACTCATTGAGTTGAACAGTATCTCCAGTTAAATAATAATTACCTTTAAATGATTTTCGATTTGTACCTGCATAACCTTTAAACCACATGAGTGGCGATTGTGTCCAATCAATCGCCAACATGCCAACACCACCCTTTTCAAGTTCTTGCAATTGTTCATTTAAAACAGCAAAACGATGTCCAGGTATCGCAAAACCAGCCGATCCGATCTTGACTTCATGTTGAAGTGCATGATGATTACCTATCACCATACCCAATTCAGTTTGCCCATATTGGTCATAGATATCGACCTGAAGATATTCTTTAAACCAGTGAATCACTTCAGGCGTCAGCGGCTCTCCTGCACTACTTACCACTCTTAAATGTTGTGCAATTTGTGCATCAAATTTTTCTTTAAAGCCAAAGAACATCCGAAATGCTGTAGGAGAGCCTGTTAAATTGTTAATCTGATATTTCTGAAGTAATGTTACTGCACGATCGACACTAAACGGCTGTTCATCCAAGAGGATGCGATGTCCCATACTTAACGGGCCCGTAATTCCATAATACAATCCGTAAGCCCAGCCTGGATCTGCCAAATTCCAAAATGCATCTTCCGCTCTCAAATCTACAGCATGTTGCAAATAACCTTTAAATGCCAAAATGGCTTTAAGTGGTACAGGAACAGATTTGGCTAGCCCTGTGGTTCCCGAAGTGAACATGAGTAAAAAGTCATCTTCAAATGTTCGATACTCAACCGGACAGACCGACTCAAAGCGATTCAGCGTTGTCCAGAAATCTGGCAGATTTTGATTTGATTCATCACTTGCATCGACTACCAGTATCGAGTCTAAATTAAGCTGATTCAATTTATGCAGATGATCGGCATGTGTAACGATTAGCTGAGTATTTGCAGTTTCGATTCGATGCTGTATGGCTTTAGATTCAAACGCAGTAAATAAGGGTTGATAAATCGCACCAATTCGCCATGTGGCCAAAATTGTGATTAAAAGCTCGGGCGTTCGAGGCAATAACCCTGCAATACTGTCACCAACACGAATATTTTGACTTTTAAAAAAATTGGCCAATTGTGCTGAACGTAGATCGAGCTGCTCAAAGGTATAGTGTTCAACTTGGCCATGTTTTCCTTCCCAAATCAGCGCTGTTTTGTGTTGTCCAATATATCGGCCACAACATTCATCAAAGGCATTGATGTGTTGTGCCGAGCCATGAAGCTGTTGCTCTATCAGTTGATCTAGATCAAATTCTGCATATGCCTGTGCTAATGTTTTCATTTTTATCGTCTTGCTCTTCCATTTTGCTGACAGTTATCAATCTGTTTTCCATACGGCTTTTTTGTTTTTGTTGTCGTGGTTAAGAAGTGTATGACTCCCTCTTCACTCACCCACTAAATCGATTCCTACCTAGCTTAGGCTCTACTTTGGAGCCATTCGAATCGCGCCATCGAGTCGAATCACTTCACCATTGATATAGCTATTTTCTATAATATGACCAGCCAGTGCTGCAAATTCCTCTGGCCGCCCGAGTCTTGAGGGATACGGTACCATCTGGCCCAGCGCATCCTGTACCTGCTGAGGCATTGCTTTTAGCATGGGTGTTTCCATAATGCCGGGAGCAATCGTGACTACACGTATTGCATGTCGTGCCAGTTCACGTGCAATCGGCAAGGTCATGGAAACAATTGCACCTTTTGATGCCGCATAAGCAGCTTGTCCAATTTGACCATCAAATGCAGCAACAGACGCTGTATTAATAATCACGCCACGATCTTCATCATGCAGCGGATCGGTCTGTTTCAGCATGGCATCTGCCGCAAAGCGCAACATATTGAATGAACCTGTGACATTAATATTCATCACTTTTTGAAATAATGCGAGATCATGCAGGCCGTCTTTTCCCACCACTTTGGCTGAAGGGCCAATCCCTGCGCAATTGATCAGGCCATGTAGCGCGGCATGCTGTTGAAGATACTCCTCAAAAAAACGTTGTACTTCATTTTCACTCGTTACATCGAGCTGAAAAAACTGAGCACCATTACCCAGACGGGCTGCTGTGGCCTGTCCGGCCTCGAGATTCATATCAATCAAACTCACATGGGCTTGCTGAGCAATTAAATACTCTGCCGTTGCAGCACCCAAACCAGAAGCCGCACCCGTCACAATAAAATGCTTATCCTTAATTTTCATTACTATTTTTACCTACTGAATGCTTATTGCGAATTCACACTTACAGGTTAAAATCGAACGAACCGAAGTACAATTTCAAAACACCTCAATTCTACTGAGGTATTTGGCCAGTGAATTAGAACGTTCAATGTGGCTTTTTCAGATATGGGATATTCAAAACGTGACGATGCAACACACCAAAGGTACTATTTCAATCGCACTTGTCAATGAAGCCCTGAGTGTCGCCCTCGCACGTGGCATTTTTATCGATCAAATTGCTCTACGTGCAGGTATTTCACCTGAATTGCTGGCATATCCTAAGGCGCGTATTTCAGTATCGGCTTATGCGCAGCTCTGGATTGAAATTGCCAAATGTCTGAATGATGAATTTTTTGGCATGGACTCACATCCAATGCGTTATGGAAGTTACAAACTTCTTTGCTACCTCATCATCTCGACAGACACAACAGAAATGGCGCTTCGTACTATTTTGGATTATTTTAATTTACTTCTCGATGATACTCGCGCACGACTCGAGATAGACCAGCATAAGGCTTATATTTATCTCGATGACCAGACACACATCAAACGCATGTTTACCTATGCCACCTATATCATGTTGGTTCATGGCTTGCTGTGCTGGATTTCAGATCAGCGTATTCCAATTCATCAGATTCGTGTGAAATGCGCTCAACCTGAATATCCGCAAGATTATTATGTGCGATTCTGTGAAAATATCGTATTTGATGATACGGTTAACTGCATTGAAATTGATCTGAGTTATTTAACGCTAAAAGTAAAAAAAGATAAAAAAGCTGCACATGCCTTTTTAGAACAGGTACCGCATAATTTGCTGGTCAAATATAAAAATGAAAATGCGCTGAGTGTTATTATTCGCAGGCAATTGATACATCTACATCCTTCGAGCTGGCCTGAACTCAAAATACTGGCACAGCAGCTATGCTTATCAGAAGCCACCATTCAACGGCGATTAAAAAATGAAAATACCAGCTATCAGCAGCTGAAAAATGATATCCGCTGCGATATTGCGATTGATCGATTGACCCATACACAACAAAGCATTCAAGAAATTAGTGATGCACTTAACTTCCATGAAGCCAGTGCATTTCATCGTGCATTCAAAAAATGGACTGGTGTGAGCCCAGGAGCCTATCGGCAGCAGACTCAACCCTTCATCTGACCCAAACTGATACGGTCATTTCCACCATAATCTTTTACTGTTTGCACCTGCGCAAACCCTGCTGCACTAAAAATCTGCCGCACCGCATTACCTTGATCATAGCCATGTTCGAGCACCAACCATCCATCAACATTGAGCCACTGAGGTGCCTGCTTGATAATATGCTCAAGATCAGACAAACCCTGATGATCTGCAACCAAGGCACGACGTGGTTCTGTAGCCAAGTGCTGCATGTGCACATCATCGGCATCAATATAGGGCGGATTAGATACAATCAAATCAAATCGCTGTGCGGGAATTGCCTCATACCATGCACCGCACACAAACTCCACCCGATCTAGCTGATGCTTCTGGGCATTTTTTGCGGCAATATCTAGTGTAGGTTGATAAATATCTGTCGCCAATACGCGCCAGTCTGGACGCTCTTTTGCCAGAGACAGCGCAATCGCGCCAGTTCCTGTTCCTAAATCAACCACGTTACTGTGCTTGGGCAAGGTTAATTCGAGTACCGTTTCAATCAGGATTTCGGTGTCTGGTCGTGGTACTAGCGTATCTTTAGTCACGATCAGATCCAGACTCCAAAATGGCTGCGAACCCGTGATGTAGGCCAAAGGCTCACCTTGTGCCAAGCGCATTAAGCCATCAAGATAAGCTTGCTCTTGCTCTGAACTCAATACTTGTAACGAACGCATTCTAAGCTCTAGCGCACTAAGATGAACAATATGTTCAAGCAGCCAGATTGCCTCTTGCCGTTCATAGCTGTCAGGCTCACCACGCAAATTTAGTGCTTGCGCAATATTCATCAACCACCATTCTCTTGTGCCAACATGGCCAATTGATCAGCCTGATATTCACGATGCAAACTATCGAGTAATTCAGTCAAATCACCTTCCATAATGGCATCCAATTTATAAAGCGTTAAATTGATACGATGATCCGTCATTCGACCTTGCGGATAGTTATAGGTACGAATACGTTCTGAACGGTCGCCCGATCCCACCAAATCACGTCGCATTTCCGAGGTCGCACTTTCTTGCGCAGCACGTTTTGCATTTTCTAAACGAGATGCCAATAGTGCTAACGCCTTGGCCTTGTTTTTATGCTGTGAACGTTCTTCTTGACACTCAACCACAACACCCGTTGGAATATGCGTAATACGCACTGCCGAATCGGTTTTGTTGACGTGCTGACCACCGGCACCCGACGCACGATAGGTATCGATACGTAAATCGGCTGCATTAATTTCAACGGTAGTGTCTACATCGACTTCAGGCAAAATCGCAACTGTACAGGCAGAGGTATGCACACGACCTTGAGATTCAGTTGCCGGAACACGTTGTACGCGATGCGCACCACTTTCAAATTTTAAACGGCCATATACGCTATCGCCATCGACACGGCAAATCACTTCCTTATAGCCGCCGTGTTCGCCTTCATTTTCAGACAACACTTCAATACGCCAGCCTTGGGTCTCGGCATATTTGCTGTACATACGGAATAAGTCGCCAGAGAAAATCGCAGCTTCATCACCACCCGTGCCTGCACGAATTTCGAGATAAGCCGCATTGGCATCGTTTGGATC
This sequence comes from Acinetobacter sp. 243_ASPC, assembly GCF_001054715.1. NCBI lineage: Bacteria > Pseudomonadati > Pseudomonadota > Gammaproteobacteria > Moraxellales > Moraxellaceae > Acinetobacter > Acinetobacter sp. 243_ASPC. The sequence goes on from NZ_JVOR01000032.1 coordinate 81,190, forward strand.
TTTAGGGATCATCAAAATATTTAACTGGCCCTCGAGCGTTTCAATTAAAGCACGGTTTTCTTTGATCTCCTCTTGTGCCATATCCTTAAAATCAGGATCTTCCAGCATTTCTTCTGCTGTTTTGATGTCTTCTTCAGCCTGACGATACTGTCCCCAAACCTGCACAATCTCATTTAAGTCACTGTGCTCACGCGATAATTTTCGAAAGCGTTTATTGTCTGAAATAACTTCGGCGTCGGCCAACAATGCATTCAGCTCTTCATGACGATCACACAATTGATCTAAACGTAAACGTAGCGATTCTTTCATAAGAAGAACAATCTCAATAAATCTGGTTGGTTAGCTTTAATCTGACTAAGACTTGACAAACCATCTAAGAATAAAAAATTGCGCATAGTTTACAGACTCTCCTATGCAAAAGACATAGCGATTGCGCAGTAAGGAAAAAACCAAGTTGTTTTTTTAATGATTCACAAAGCTAATAAAGGAATATCAAACGGTTTGAATAACCTAAAAACGAAAAGCAACCCCTCAAAACTTTAATTTCTTATTAATGAAAAATTAATCAAACTATGAATAAAATGATTAAATTTATATAAATCAATTTTTTGAAACAAAAAATGCTTCTTTATTGCGTATATTTCCATCAAATAAAATAAATAAGTTCTTCATATTTAGGGGTAATGACACAAAACATCACAATCTGCACACCAAATCGTAATAGTCTGGATGATCGTCTTCACACTTTTTGACTCATCTCTTGTTACATTTACTTCAACGAAATATAGAAGGTCCTGTATCCACACACGGGGCATGGAGTTAAAAATGAAAATTAAAACTTGGTTAATGAGTGCCGTGATCGCGAGTTCATCAATGATGGCCATTTCAGCACATGCAGACAATACCACACGTGTCGCTGCAACATCTGCTTTGGGTAGTGTCGTGGGTACTGCATTGGGTAAACAAATGGGCGGTCAGTCTGGTGCCATGATTGGTTCTGCATTGGGTGGCGCTGGTGGTGCTGCCGTCGCAAGTAACCGTCGTGACCGTACCTCTTCTGCTATTGGTGGTGGTTTAGGTGGTGTTGGTGGTTATACCGTAGGTCGTAATGTCGGTGGTACAAATGGCGGTTACATTGGTGCAGCTCTAGGTGCAGCAGGTGGTTCAGCTTTAGGTAACAAGATTTCTAAAGATCGTGCCGAAGAGCGTTATTACGACAATGGTAATCATCGCGGCTGGAAAAAACATCACCGTCACCATCGTCGCTACTAATTTATCTTTACTGATACCGAAGGCAGCATTTCACATGCTGCCTTTTTTGTTTGTAAAAATTTACAAAGTCAATTTTATTTATCGTTTTTTATCGATATAAAATATCGTATAATATCGAAAAACATCGATATATGAGAGTAGATATGTCTATCACGTCGCTTAAAGATACACAGTTTTCCATTCTCGAATTAGCTTCTGTGCGTGACGACAAAAGCATTCAGTTTACTTTGCAGCATGCCCTGCAACTTGCACAACATGCAGAACAGCTGGGTTATCGTCGTTTTTGGCTTGCCGAACATCACAATATGGATGGTATTGCTAGCTCTGCAACGGCCGTCATGATTGGCTATATCGCAGCAAACACACAATCTCTTCGACTCGGTTCGGGCGGTATCATGCTCCCCAATCATGCTCCTTTGGTTGTTGCAGAGCAGTTTGGAACCTTGGCAACGCTTTATCCAGACAGAATTGAACTCGGACTTGGCCGCGCTCCCGGTACCGACCAAATGACCATGCGTGCGCTGCGCCGCGGGCATAAGGAAACTGAAGAGCAATTTCCACAAGATGTTGCAGAGATTCTTCGCTACTTTGATACGCCAAAACCAGACCAATCCATTATCGCCACGCCCGGGCACAGTACCCATGTTCCCGTTTGGCTGCTCGGATCGAGTTTATTTAGTGCTCAATTGGCCGCAAAATTAGGCTTACCGTATTCATTTGCATCCCACTTTGCACCGCGTATGCTCGGGCAGGCGATCCAACTGTATCGTGATAATTTTCAGCCTTCAAAATATTTAGACCAACCGTATGTATCGATGGGTGTGCCGACTGTTGTGGCAGAAACGGATGAAGAAGCAAACTATCTTGCAACCAGTGCTTATCAACGTATATTAGGACTGATGCGAGGTCAAAGTCTGCGCCTTAAAGCACCTGTGGATTCAATGGATTTACTTTGGGGGCCAGCAGAAAAACTCTCTGTAGAAAACTTTTTTGGTATGGCTCAAATTGGTTCGGTCGAACGAGTTAAAGCTGGTCTTGAAGAACTTGTCGATCAATACGCCGTGGATGAGTTTATTTTTACCTGCGATATTTACGATACGCAAAAACGCTTGGATAATTTCAGTTATCTAATGGACATCAAAAACGCGTAGCCTAATATGCATGGCTTGACGCGCCAAATAAGCAGCTTAAATTATATTATGATAAAAGTGCTTTGGCTTCAGCAGGAGCCAAAGCATGGCTAAACAAAAAGCCCTGCCCGATTTCACAGCCTTGTTGTTTGAGTAATTCTAGCTGGTGAACATTTTCAATGCCTTCGGCAACCACATCGATCCCCAAATTTGAGCTCATACTGATGATCGATTGAACAATCGCAAAAATGAGTTTTTCTTGCTCCATACGCTGCACGAAATCACAGTCTATTTTAAGGCAATCCACAGGTAAATTTGCCAGACGAGTCAGAGATGAATGCCCTGTACCAAAATCGTCTAGTGCGATTCGTATTCCCTCGTGTTTGAGCTTGTTCAATGCACGCGAAATATAGGCTTTACCATGTTCATCTAAAAGATGCTCAGTAATTTCAATTTCGACCAAAGAATGCGGAATATTGAAACGATCTAACCGATCAAGCAAAAGTTCAGCATAATTATCTTTTAAAAATTCCACGGGTGCGGCATTAATCGAGACAGGCACCATATCTAAACCTTGATCAATCCATTCGGCCATATCCCGAAAAACACGTAGCTGCATGATTTCACTCAAGCGGCTAGCGAGGTTATAGTCTTCAAAAGCATTTTTAATGCGTCTGGGCAGTTGAAGCTGATCATGCTGATCATACCAGCGCAGCAATGCTTCAAAACCGGTGAGTTGACCATTTTTTAAATTAAATTTTGGCTGATAAAAAGGACAAATTAGATTGTGCCTTAAGATATAACGGGCACAATTGAATTGTTGTGCAATCACATTTTGCTCAATTTGCATTTCACGTTTAAAAATACAGTATCCACCACGTCCTGAAAGTTTTAAGCGACACAATGCGATATTGGCAGCTTGTACAACGTTCATGGTATCCGTCACATCACGAGGATAAATGGCACATCCTGCACTAATATTACTTTCTATAATTTGATCTAAATATTCAATTGGTCTCGAAATTTCTTGATGAATCAGTGCATAGGTTTCAATGAGGTAAGCATCAGAATGAATATGAGGAATAAGTAATGCAAACTCATCACTACCCAATCGTGTGAAGAAAACTTCTTGCGGTAAAACGCGTTGAACTCGCTCTGCAAGCGTTTTTAAGATTTGATCGCCAACCAAATGTCCATGATTACTATTAATTTGATTAAAATAATCGAAATCAAACAAAATTAATCCAAACGACTCATCAAGTTTGATCTGGCACTCTCTCATCATCAAGTTTAGTTTCTTATTAAATCCCGATTGATCTGGCAAACCGGTTAAGGCGTCTATTTCAGTGCTGTGTTCTGCGACGTCTTCAATATGAACATTGTACTGGTGTGAGATATTTTCTGACAAGGGATGAACCGCAAGGTGATGAGCGGTCTTGTGCAAGCGAATACGATCAACTTTTGAATCAAGTTCATAACAGCCAAGATGACGTGGAGTCATAAGATTCATACGCATCTCTCCTACTTACGAATGAAAAAAGTCAATGTAACTGCCACCCATGGTAGATTATAAAACTAAAATGTGACGCAATTTACATTTGGTTTGTACACTTATTGTCATAATTTTTCAAGTTTTAATTTTAGTACTCAATGAGTAAAGTCAAACAAAACAACGATAAAGAGAAATACATTTTTTGTATTTCTCTTTTTAAATCAAAATAAATTAGCCAATTCGGCGTTTCAAACCCGTTGTTTGAAGAATGCGAGTCGAAATTTCCTCAATCGACATTTCAGAAACATCTAAATACGGAATGCCTTCCGAAATAAAAATCCCTTCGACTGCACGCAGCTCCATCTGACACTGACTATAGCTGGCATAGCGACTATTGGCTTTACGTTCTGTTCGAATTGCGACCAAACGTTCCGCATCAATCATTAAACCAAATAGCTTGTTTTTATGCTCTTTGAGCACTTTAGGTAAGCGGTTATCGTCGAGATCTTCTTCTGTCAATGGATAGTTGGCAACTCGAATACCAAATTGCAAAGATAAGTAGATCGATGTAGGCGTTTTACCTGATCGCGATACCCCGATTAAAATAATATCTGCTTTATCATAATGTCGTGTCAATGCGCCATCATCATTGTCTAGTGCAAAATGCACTGCATCGATACGTGCCTTATAATATTCCGAGTCAGTAACTGCATGCGTCTGACCCACTAAAGTGGTAGGTGACGTTCCAAGTTCTTGCTCAAGCTTACTGATCAGCCCTTCAAAAACATCTAGATTGACGGCTTTGGCCGTATTAATAATTTCACGTACATTGGGATCGACTAAAGTATCAAATACCAATGGTAGGGTTCCATCACGCGACTGGCACTGATTAATCGATTCTACAATGTTCATAGCCGCTTCTTCTGTTGCAATATACGGCATGATATGAATATCAAAGTCTACGTTAGGAAATTGTGCAAGCAATGAATGTCCGAGAGTTTCTGCTGTAATGGCAGTTCCGTCCGAAATAAAGAACACACTGCGCTTAATTTGTTTTCCTTCAGACATCAAAATTCTCCTCACAGATTTGTCTTAGTGCTATATAATCTTTATAGTAAACTGATCTTATATAACTGTCGCTTAGTAAAATCAAAACCTAAGGACATTTAATCATGTCTTCATGCCAAGATAGTACTAAATACTGGAAATGTGGAGTAGAAACATTGGAAGCGCGCGTAATCGGTCTAGAAAAATTAGGGAAGCACGACGTCGAACTTGTAGGTGGGAAAAACTCATCTCTGGGTGAAATGATCAGCCACTTATCCAATGCTGGCGTATCAGTACCAGGTGGCTTCGCGACAACAGCTGGCGCTTATCGTGAATTCCTCGATCAAAGTGGACTCAACGCTAAAATTCAAGCAGAACTTGCCCAGTTAAATGTAGAAGACGTGAATGCCCTAGCGCAGTCAGGTGCTAAAATTCGTCAGTGGATTATTGAGACTCCTCTGACGCCAGAATTTGAAAAAGAAGTCCGCGAAGCATTTAGTGCTTTGTCAAACGGCAACCCGGAAATCGCGGTTGCCGTTCGTTCTTCAGCTACAGCTGAAGACTTGCCTGACGCTTCTTTTGCAGGCCAACAAGAAACCTTCCTGAATATCCGTGGCATTGACAATGTTCTGATTGCCATCAAAGAAGTTTTTGCCTCATTGTACAATGACCGTGCAATTGCCTATCGTGTTCACCAAGGTTTTGATCACGATGTTGTGGCATTATCTGCTGGTATTCAGCGCATGGTTCGCTCAGAAACTGGCGCTGCAGGCGTAATGTTTACTCTAGACACAGAATCTGGATTCAGAGATGTCGTATTCATCACAGCCTCATATGGCTTAGGTGAAATGGTTGTACAAGGTGCTGTCAACCCTGACGAATTTTATCTTTCTAAACCATTAATACGTAATGGCAAACATGCTGTACTACGCCGTAATCTTGGTTCTAAACACCAAAAGATGATTTATGGTGACGAAGGCGCTGCAGGCAAGTCTGTAGTTGTGGTTGACGTCGAGAAACAAGAACGTCAGCAATTTGCACTGAATGATCACGAACTACAAGAATTAGCCAAACAAGCACTTATTATTGAATCTCACTATGGCGCACCAATGGATATTGAATGGGCCAAAGATGGAGATGACGGTCAGATTTATATCGTTCAAGCGCGTCCTGAAACGGTTAAAAGCCGTCAAAATGTAGGCACAATGGAGCGTTACTTACTCAAACAACGCGGAACAGTTGTATGCGAAGGTCGCTCGATTGGTCAGCGTATTGGCGCAGGTAAAGTTCGCATTGTGACGTCGATCAAAGAAATGGATAAAGTCCAAGACGGTGATGTTCTGGTTTCAGACATGACAGATCCAGACTGGGAACCAGTGATGAAACGCGCAGCGGCGATTATCACCAACCGTGGTGGTCGTACTTGTCACGCAGCAATTATTGCACGCGAGTTGGGTGTACCTGCAATCGTGGGTTGTGGTAATGCGACCGAAGTCTTGAATGATGGTCAGGAAGTGACTGTTTCATGTGCTGAAGGCGACACAGGCTTTATCTATGAAGGCGCACTGGACTTTGAAGTACAGCGCAACTCGATTGAGTCAATGCCAAAACTACCGTTTAAAATCATGATGAACGTGGGTAACCCAGACCGCGCATTTGACTTTGCTCAAATTCCAAACGAAGGTATTGGTCTTGCACGTCTTGAATTCATCATCAACCGTATGATTGGTGTTCACCCGAAAGCGTTGCTGAATATCGACAGCTTGCCACGTGAAACACGTGCTGCTGTGCTGGCGCGTACTGCGGGTTACACCTCACCAATCGATTTTTATGTCGAAAAACTGGTTGAAGGTATTTCTACTTTGGCAGCTGCATTTGCTGAAAAGCCAGTCATTGTGCGTATGTCAGATTTTAAATCGAACGAATATGCCAACCTTATTGGTGGAAAGCTTTACGAGCCAGAAGAAGAAAACCCAATGTTGGGCTTCCGTGGTGCAAGCCGTTACGTATCGGACAACTTCCGCGACTGCTTCGAGCTTGAATGCCGTGCATTGAAAAAAGCACGTGATGAAATGGGTCTTACCAACATCCAGATTATGATTCCGTTTGTTCGTACTGTTGCAGAAGCAAAACGAGTGATCGAACTCTTGGCACTCAATGGTCTTAAGCGTGGTGAAAATGGTCTTAAAGTGATCATGATGTGCGAATTGCCAACCAATGCCCTACTTGCCGAGCAATTCTTGGAGCACTTTGATGGTTTCTCGATTGGTTCAAACGATTTAACTCAATTAACGCTCGGACTCGATCGTGACTCTGGTATTGTTTCTCATCTGTTTGATGAGCGCGACCCAGCAGTTAAGGCATTGTTATCAATGGCCATTCATGCATGTCGTAAGGCAGGCAAATATGTGGGTATTTGTGGACAAGGCCCATCTGACCATCCAGATCTAGCTAAATGGCTTATGGAACAAGGTATTGAGTCTGTTTCATTAAACCCAGATTCTGTTCTTGATACATGGTTCTTCTTAGCAGAAGAAAAAATCAAGCAAGCCTAATTATTCGAAAAAAAGGCCCATTCGTGGGTCTTTTTTCATCATTGGATGTTGAGATTAAAGACTTATGCAAATTTATTTGGCGCGCAATAATCAACAAGCTGGCCCATACACCTTAGAACAACTGAATCAGATGTTGGCGAGTCAACAGGTGCTCTTAACCGATTTGGCTTGGCATGAAGGTATGACCGAATGGAAAGCCTTAGGTGAGTTAACGCAAGGTAAACTTTTTTATCAGCCACAAATGCCACAAACTCAAGCGTATGAATTACCGTCAGCAGAAATTCATCACAATGATGTGATCAAACACGTTCAAGTGAATAACAAAGCGATCATCACGCCAGCCAAAGTAGGAAAGCGTATTTCTGCGAAGTTGGTTGATCTTTTACTTTTTACGTTGCCACAGATTTTAGTGACACTGGCTTTTTTACCTCGTGACCTGATTCAGCAAGCACAAAGTTTTGATGTGAACGAACAGATCAAGATCGCAGAAGCCATGTCCAACAATATGCCATCTTGGGTTCCGATGGTCTTACTCGCCTACACCCTCGGGCTGCTGTTTGTTCAAAACTTTTTGATCTCAAAAAGCGGTCAATCGATCGGCAAGAAACTTTTCAAATTACAGATTGTCGACGCCACAACCAACAAGTTAGTGGGCCAATTCCGTGGATTTTTTATTCGCTCTTTCTTGTTCATTATTCTTTCACAATTCGTGAGCCTATTTCCGTTAATCGCCATCGTGTTTATTGCCGATCTCGTTTTGTTTTTCTCAAAAGGAAACAACAGCTTACATGACCGTCTTGCAAAAACAAAAGTGATTGATATTTCTAAATAATTATCGCTTAAAATTTACACTGCGCAGTTCATTTCTTGAGCTTGATGTGCCTGCTGTCAAACCGCTAGAATAAGCTAAACCGAGTGAAAAACTCAGGTTTATCAACAGGCATATAAAGCGACTTTTGTATAGCTTAGTTTGTCGTTATCAGGCATAATGCCCTACAACGTAGCAGTGTCTCATGATCGAGAAATATGTTCTATTTTACATAGAAATTATTCTTCTCAATCATGCGACACTTTTATCGCTATCCCGTTTTTTCAAACGGGAATGGGACTCTTCACCGAGGTTGTAAAATGAGACAAACGATTTTAGCTGTATTGTCTTTATCTACGATTGCCGCACTTTTAACAGGGTGTGGTGGTGATATGGTACTTCTAAACTCAAAAGGTCCAGTGGGTCAGGGTCAAGGCGACCTCATGATGACTGCGATCTACCTAATGTTATTGGTGGTTATCCCATCAATTATCATGGCACTGTGGTTTAGTTGGAAATATCGCGCGTCGAATAAAGATGCAGACTATAAACCTACATGGGCACATTCAACTGCAATCGAGATTGTAGTATGGGGTGTTCCAGTCATTATTATTGGTATTCTAGCTTGGTTAACTTGGTGGGGTTCCCACAAGTATGACCCATACCGCCCTCTGGATTCAGATAAAGCACCTTTGACTATTCAGGTTATTGCTGAACAGTTTAAGTGGATTTTTATCTATCCTGAACAAAATATTGCAACGGTTAATGAAGTACGTTTCCCAGAAAAAACTCCATTAAGCTTCAAAATCACCTCTAACTTTACGATGAACTCGTTCTTCATTCCACAGTTAGGCGGACAGATTTATGCAATGGCGGGCATGCAAACTCATTTGCATTTGCAAGCTGATGAAACTGGTGTATTCCGCGGTATATCATCAAACTACTCAGGTTACGGTTTCTCACAAATGCGTTTTAAAGCGCACAGTGTAACTGACGCTGAATTTGCTCAATGGGTTGAAGCAGTAAAAGCTGGTAAGGGTAATACAATTAATCCTGCCGCTGTTCAAAAAGGTCTTCTTGATCAGCCTGAACTTGCTGCGCTTAAAGACGGTGACCGTTCTAAACACCAGATCGAAGCTTTAGTCAACCGTGCCAAAGCTGCTGGTGATGAAGAAGCTCTTGCGAAAGCTGAAGCGATGAAGCCGTTCCCGAACAAGCCACACCCTGTGACATATTACTCTTCGGTTGAACCTAAATTGTTTGAAACAGTTATCAATCGTTACATGAGTAACTATCATGGTGCTGATCACTCTGCTGGACATGCAACGGCAGACACTCATGCTGCAGCTCCACACGCTGCTCAAGGGGAATAAGACATGGATATGATTTTTGGCAAACTGGGTTGGGATTCTATTCCAACAGAGCCGATTGTACTCGTTACCATGGTCATTATGGCAATTGGTGCAATTGCTGTTTTTGGCGGGATCACTTACTTTAAAAAGTGGGGATACCTCTGGAATGTATGGTTTAAAACTGTAGACCATAAAAAGATTGGTATCATGTATATCATCGTATCCGTGATCATGCTTTTGCGTGGTTTCGCAGATGCGATCATGATGCGTCTTCAACTTTTCCTCGCCCGTGGCGGTGGTGAAGGTTACTTGCACCCAGACCACTACGATCAGATCTTTACCGCACACGGTGTGATCATGATTTTCTTCGTGGCAATGGGTCTTGTAGTGGGTATGATGAACATTTCTGTTCCACTACAGATTGGTGCACGTGACGTAGCATTCCCTTTGCTTAACTCTTTAAGCTTCTGGTTATTTGCTGGTGCGGCTGGCCTGATGATGGCTTCGCTTGTACTTGGTGAGTTTGCTGCAACAGGTTGGATGGCTTACCCGCCTCTATCTGGTATTCAGTATTCACCAGGCGTAGGTGTTGATTACTATATCTGGGCGCTTCAGGTTTCTGGTTTAGGTACACTTTTATCTGGTGTTAACTTCTTTGTTACCATCATTAAAATGCGTGCACCAGGCATGAAACTTATGGACATGCCAATCTTTACCTGGACATCTTTGTGTACTGCGGTACTGATTATTGCTGCATTCCCTGTGCTAACAGCAACTCTAGCTATGCTAACGCTTGACCGTTACTTTGGCTTCCATTTCTTCACAAACGAGCTTGGCGGTAGCCCAATGCTGTATGTGAACTTGATCTGGACATGGGGTCACCCTGAAGTATATATCTTGGTACTTCCAGCATTTGGTTTGTATTCAGAAATTGTTGCAACGTTCTCCCGCAAGACACTTTTTGGTTACAAATCAATGGTGTATGCAACAATTGCAATTACTGTGCTTGCGTTCGTCGTTTGGTTACACCACTTCTTTACTATGGGTGCTGGTGCCAACGTTAACGCATTCTTCGGTATCATGACCATGGTCATTGCAATTCCGACTGGTGTGAAAATCTTCTCATGGTTATTTACCATGTATAAAGGTCGTATCACTTTCGAAACGCCAATGCTTTGGACAATCGGCTTCTTGGTTACCTTTGGTATTGGTGGTCTGACCGGTGTTCTTATGGCTGTACCGCCAGCAGACTTCTTGGTTCACAACTCCCTGTTCCTTATTGCTCACTTCCATAACGTTATTATTGGTGGTGTGGTATTTGGTATGTTTGCAGGTATCATTTTCTACTGGCCAAAAATGTTTGGCTGGAAGCTTAATGAAGCTTGGGGCAAAGCAGCGTTCTGGTTCTGGTTCTTTGGTTTCTATTTTGCATTCATGCCGCTTTATATCCTTGGTTTCATGGGTATGACTCGTCGTTTGAATACATATGACAACCCTGAATGGGACCCGTACTTGGCTATTGCACTCTTTGGTGCCGTGCTTGTTGCAATCGGTATTGCATGTTTCTTGATGCAAATTATTGTAGGTTTCCTACAACGTCATCAAAACATGGACCATACAGGCGATCCATGGGATAGTCGTGTGCTCGAGTGGTCTACCTCTTCTCCTGCTCCGTTTTATAACTTTGCTAAAATTCCTGAAATCCGTGGTATTGACACGTTCTGGACTGACAAAGAAAACGGTGTAGCGTATGCACGCCCGACTAAATATGAAGACATTCATATGCCAACAGACCGTGCAGCTGGCTTTGTTATGGCGATGTTTATCAGCGCTATGGGCTTTGCACTTATCTGGCACATCTGGTGGCTAGTAGCAGTAACGTTTATTGCTTCAGTTGTAAGCCTGATTCGCAGTTCATTCACAAAAGAAGTGGATTACTACGTACCTGCTGCTGAAGTTGAGCGTATCGAAAACGAACGTTACGCGTTACTTGAAAAACACTTGAAGAAGGACTAAGTAAATGGCTGAAGTACTTCATCACGAAAACCATGGACACGACGATCATCATGAACATGATGATACGGACTTAACGGTCTTTGGTTTTTGGACATACTTGATGAGTGACTTGATTTTATTCGGTACACTCTTCATCGCGTTCGCTGTATTGAGCAGCCATGTTCCACCAGGCACACCAACAGCACACGATTTGTTCAGTGAATCATTAGGTTTTGTTTTAACTGAAACATTTGCCCTCTTGATCTCATCTGTAACGTTTGGTTTTGCGGTTCTTGCATCATACAAAAAGAACGTCAACCAAGTGATTGTATGGCTTTTTGTCACCTTCATTTTTGGTGCATCGTTCATTGGTATGGAACTTTATGAATTTCATCATTTAGTTCACGCTGGACATGGTCCAAGCACAAGTGCGTTCTTATCTGCGTTCTTTACCTTGGTAGGTA